>JAYVRT010000839.1:0-3862 GCA_043776025.1 Archangiaceae bacterium
CAGGCGGTCTCGGCGGGCGTCCATTGGCGCCTGGGGGGCTTCGGCCTGCGCTACGATCTGTTGATCCTCGACCGGGTGTTCTCCGCGCAGGTGCCCGCGGGCGTACCCACGGCGATCCACCTCGAGCTGGCGCCGGTGCAGCACTCGGTCGGTGTCTCCTACGCGCCCGCCTGTGACTGCTTCCGGCTCGAGCTCAGCGCGACCCAACGCCCGGTGCTGGACGCGAAGCAGCGCCTGAGCTTCCTCGTCGTTCCCGACTTCGGGGCCACCTTGACGATTTCCCACTTCGGCTCCTTCGGCGTCGCCCGGTAGAGCGACCTTGACGGGGCCCAAAGGGCCTTCAAAGATGCGGGCTTATGCCGATCCGTTCCAACCTTTCGAAGGTGCTGGCCGCGGTGTTGATGGTGGGGAGCTTCGGGTGTGGCAGCGAGGTCGCGACGCTCGAGTTCGTCAAGATCGACCCACCGACCCCGAAGATCGGCGACGTCACCACCGTGATGTTCAACCTCACCGACTACCGGGGCACGCCGCTCGCGGGGCAGAACGTCTCCTTCCGGCTCGACTCCGACAAGCCGGGCGTGACCCTCTCGCCGGCGAACGCCAGTTCACTCAAGGGCAGCGGCATCGCCTCGACGCAGATCGTCGTCGCCAGCCGCCCGACCTCGGTGATCGTGATCGCCAAGGCGGGGGACAAAGAGGTGCGCTCGCCGCCGATCTCGTTCGCCGGCGCCGCCGCCAGCGGCCGTCAGTTCACCTTCCAGTGTGGGCAGCTGGCCGGTAACGCATCCGGCGGACGTCACGCGATCGGCGCGTACGATCAGAGCCGCAACCTGATCGCGGGCGTGAAGCTCAACTGCACCGCCCACGTCGGTGACCGGAACGGCGACGGTGTGCCGGGCGCCTCGGTGTCGTTCTTGACCGAAGCGGGGGCGATCGGGCCGTCCGACACCACGGTCGCCGACGTGGTCGGCAACGCAACGATTCTCTACAAGACCTCGCTCCCCCTTCCAGTCGAGGTCGGCCCGGACACCTTCACCTGGACGCCGATGGTCGACGACATCCACACCGGCGCTTACCTCGTCCCCTTGTGGATGGAGCCCTACACCTGGACCACCAACCCGCTGGGGACCATCGCCTCCAACACCCCGGCGTTGAATCCCAACAATCTCCAGGAGCCGCGCCGCCCTGATCCGTTCCGCAAGAAGGCCGACGGCAGCGGATTTTATCAGAACAACCCCCGCGACAACCTCGTCTCGCTGATCGCCTTCACCTCGGGAGAAGAGGGCTACACCGACGTCGACAACGACGGGAAGTTCAACGCCATGGTCGACATCTTCAGCGCCGGCGACGACCTCACCGAGCCGTTCGTCGACAGCAACGACGACGGGACCTGCAACCCCAACGAGAAGTACATCGACTTCAACGGCAACACCCACTGGGACGGCAAGAACGGCAACTTCGACCAGAACACGTTGATCTGGGCCCAGGAGCGAATCATCTGGACTGGCATCCCTGATGACAATGATTCGAAGCCTCCCTTCCCGACGATTCGCGGCGTCCAGGGTTCCAACGGCGGCACGGTTCAGATCTCCTGCTTCGGCGGGGCGTCGGTGGACTTCGCGGTCGCCGACCCCTGGTTCAACACCCTCGCGCGGAACAGCGACGGGGACGGCTGCAAGTCGGAGAACGGCGACATCGTCAAGGTCGTGGGCGGCAGCTTCGGGTCGGCGTTCACCTACCCGCCGATGAACGACTTCTTCTTCACGGTGCTCGACGCGCTCGACCGGAAGCCGGCTCCGATGACCAACACCCCCGGCTGCTTCCCTCCGCCGGGCAACGTCTGCAGCGCGGGTGGCTCGGACTGCTACACCTTCGAGGTCCCGGTCTCCTGCACCTTCACCGCGTCCCCCAACGACGGGTACATCGTCGCCCTCAGAGACAGCATCCGCGGCCGGATCTTCAAGAACTTCCCTTGACCTCTCGGGCCTTGATTATTGATTCAGTAATCAATATCTAGGCGCGATGGCCGCCAAGGCACCCGCCCCACAGACCACCCGAGAGCAGGACCGCCGCCGCACGATTCTTCGCGCCGCGGTCGAGGTCTTCTCGAAGAAGGGTTACCACGGCTGCCGGATCGCGGACGTCGCGCGCGAGGCTGGCGTCGCCTACGGGCTCGTCTACCACTACTTCAAGAACAAGGATGAGCTGCTCGAGTCGGTCTTCACCAGCGGGTGGGCCGGCTTTGTCGAACGGATCTCCGAGCAGGTGGCCAAGGGCGGGAGCCTCGAGGCGCGCGTGCGCGGGGTCGTCGCGGTGGCCTTCGACGCCTACAAGCGCGATCCGCGCGGGGTGAAGGTGCTGATCCTCGAGGTTGGCCGCAGCCCCTCGGGCGGAGCGGTCAACCGGGGCAGCGCCTTCGGCGACGTGATCCGCATCGCCTCGCTGATCTTCGCCGAGGCGAAACAGAAGGGTGAGATCAAGGCGGAGATGGACCCGTTGCTGGCCGCGACGATGCTCTTCGGCGCGATCGAGATGGGACTAACGGCGTTCGTCCTGGGCCTGCTCGATCGCAAGGACGACAGCGTGCTCGATCGGGCGTGCGATCAGGTCAGCGAGACCTTCCTGCGCGGCGTGATCCCGGCCAACGTGCCGGTGGAGGATCAATGGACGAACGCGAAGTCATCTACGAAGTCCAGGGCCCTGCGGCGCGCCTGACGATCAACCGGGAGGCGGCGCGCAACGCGCTGTCGCCCGCGGTGATCACCGGGCTGATCGACGGGCTCTCGAAGGCCGAGGCCGAGCCACAGGTGCGGGTGGTGGTGCTCACCGGCGCCGGGACGCGGGCGTTCTGTGCCGGCGGAGATCTCGGGGGGATGACCGGAGACGGGTTCCTCTCCGGCCACGAGGGCCGGCGGGGCTACGGAGCGCTGCTGCTCAAGCTGCAGGGGTGCACCAAGCCCACCGTCGCCCGGCTCAACGGCCACGCGATGGCCGGTGGCGTCGGGCTGGTGCTCGCGGCTGACTTCGCCATCGCCGACTCCGAGGTCCAGCTGGGGCTGCCAGAGATCGATCGTGGGCTCTTCCCGATGATGTTGCTCGCGCTGCTGCAGCGGCACCTGGGCCGGAAGCGGGCGCTCGAGCTGTTGCTGCTGGGCGAGAAGGTACCCGCGGCCCGCGCGTCGGAGCTGGGCCTCGTCAACAAGGTCGCCGCCCCGGGCGCGCTCGACGCCGAGGTCTCCGCCCTGGTCGAGAAGCTCGCCGGCAAGAGCCAGGCGATCTTGAAGCTGGGCAAGCGCGCCTTCCTCACCGCCGAGGATCTCCCCTTGCAACAGGCGGTCGAGCTGCTTGCCGCCAACCTCTCGCTCAACGTCCTCGCCGAGGACGCCGCCGAGGGCGTCACTTCATTCCTCGAGAAGCGCAAACCCGCCTGGGTGAAGGATTTCGAGGCGCTGCGCGTGAAACCGCCGAGAAAGAAAAAGTAGCGTGTTCGGCAAGATCCTCATCGCCAACCGCGGCGAGATCGCCTGCCGGGTGATCGCCGCCGCACGCGACATGGGGGTGCGCACGGTGGCGGTGTTTTCGGACGCTGACCGTCAGGCGCGGCACGTCGCGTTCGCCGACGAAGCGCGGCGCATCGGACCGCCGGAGGCGCGCGCAAGCTACCTGAACGTGGAGGCGATCCTCGCCGCAATCAAGAGGAGCGGCGCCGACGCCGTGCATCCCGGGTATGGATTTTTATCGGAGAATGCCGATTTTGCTACGAAAGTAAAAAATGCAGGACTCATTTTTATTGGTCCTTCGCCAGAAGCCATGAACATGATGGGCGATAAATTGTCTGCGAAAGCGGCTGTAAAAAAATACA
>JAYVRT010000840.1:0-3857 GCA_043776025.1 Archangiaceae bacterium
CCGCCGTGGGCGCAGTCCTGTCCGCAGAACCGGCCGGCGGGCAGGGTGAGGCAGAGATCTCCCACCGCGTTGCAGTCGGAGTCGGCGGTGCACGGAAGGCACAGCGCCTTGATCGGCGGGCTGCAGAGCGAGCCCTTGCCGGTGTCCTTGCACTCCCAGCCCTTGGGGCAGAGGGCGCCGCCATCGGTGCCGCCGTCGGCGCCGCACGCCTGGGTGCAGACCAGACCGTTCCCCGGGCCTTTGGGCAGGCACGGCCCGACCCTGCACTCCGAGTCCTTGGTGCAGGGGTAGCCCAGCTGGCCCGGCTGGCCGGCGTCGACCACCTGGTGGCAGCGGCCGTCGACGCAGATCAGCGCACCGGGACACTGGGCGTTGGACTTGCACTCGCAGGTGCCGTCGAAGAGGCAGTCGGGCTCGCGCACGGGCGAGAGGCAGGCCGCCAACCAGAGGCATGCTGCCGCGGCCTGGAGTCTGAGTCTCATCGTCATTCACCACATCGAGCGCCTAGGCCACGCCCGTCAGGCGCCGGACCCTAGCTCAGAATCGGCCCCGGTCGGCTACTGGCACTTCACCCGCAGCTTCGGGACGCAGAGCTTCGAAGGGCCGCAGGTTTCTCCCGAGGGGCAGGCGGCCGTCTCACAGCTGGAGCGGCACGCGCCATCAACGCAGCCGGCGACCCCGGCGCAGTCGGCCGAGCTGGCGCAAGCGTGGAAGCACTGGCCTTCGCGGCAGGCCTCGTCGTTGAGGCAGCGGAGATCCGCCACCTCTCCACCGGCCTCCAGCCACGCCTCGTTGAAGTGGACCCAGCCGATGGTGCGGCGGTTGCGGGTGTAGGAGACCCAGAGCGAGCCGTCCTTCGCCTGGACGACAGCGGGGTAGCTGCACTCGTCGTCGGTGCAGTCGGCGGAGACGAGGGTGCGGATCGCGGTGAAGGTCCTTCCGTCGTCGAGGCTGAGGGCAGCGGCGAGTGGGGCGCGGGCGGTGGGACTGTTGTCGAAGACGATCACCACGTGGCCATTGGCCAGCCGCACCTGCGCCGCGGCCGCGCCGGGGTTCGGCAGGGGAAGCGGCTCGCTCCTGGTGAAGGTCCGCGCGTCCGGGCCGGCGGTCATGCGGGTGATGCGGTGCATCGGGGTGCCGTCGCGGCAGATCGCCGAGACGTCGTCGTTCGCGAGGCGGACGACCGACGGCTGAATCGCGCCGACGTGATCCAGCAGCCAGCTGCCGTCCTTCCACCGCTCTTCCACCGTCCAGGTGGCGAAGTCGTCCTTCGAGCGGAGGAACACCGGCGAGGCGAGGCACTCGGCGTAGGCGGGCAGCAGCAGCTCGCCATTCTTCAGCCGCACAGGCGGGTAGCGCAGCATCCAGCAGTCCTGGTCGAAGAGCGTCACCGGCGTCGACCAGTGCTTGCCGGCGTCGGTGGAACGGATCAGCCGCATCCGGGCCTGGCTCCACCCATTGCCGACGATGTTGACGAAGAAGAGGTACAGCTCGCCGGTCTTGTCGTTGACCCACAGCGCCGAGTTGCCCTCGGAGAGCGCGGGGTCGTCGTAGAGGATCTCGGGGGTCGACCAGCCCGCGTCCGGGGCGCGCCTCGACCAGAGGATCCGCGAGTCCGGCGACTTCTCGGCCAGGCCCTGAAACCAGCTGACGGCGATCGTCCCGTCGGGGAGCTCGGCGACCGAGCTGCCGTGGTGGTTGCACGTGGTCCGTGGCGCGCCGCCGTCGCCGGGGGCACAGGCCACCGAGTCGTAGGGTGCGATCAACCCTTCCTCGAACCGCGGGAGCTCGGGCGACGTGGGCGGAAGCGCGGACTTGCCGCAGCCGAAGGCAGTCAGGGCAAGCAGGGCGAGGGCGCGACGCATCGGGGCAACTCTTTAACGCGGCGGCGCGGCGAAGTCGCACTGGGCGCGGGTGATAGCCAGGAAGTTCAGACTGGCGTAATCGAGGCGGATGCACGTTCCCATCGCCGCCGACGCGAACCTGGTTCAGCTGCTCGAGGCCACGGCGCGCAGGACGCCCGCCGCCGTCGCGGTCACGATCAACGAGACGAACCTGACCTGGGGTGAGTTGGCGGGCCGGGTGAAGGCGCTGGCCGGTGGGCTGGCGGGGCTGGGCATCGCCCGGGGAGATCGGGTGGCGCTGATGCTGCCCAACACCCCGGCGATGGTGATGGCCACCTACGCGGTGCTCGAGCTGGGCGCGGTGGCGGTGAACTTGAGCCCGGGCAACCAGGGGACCGAGCTGCTTCACGTGCTCACCGACTCGGGCGCGACCGCGCTGATCGCGCTCGATGTGTTCCTCCCAGGCCTCTACAAGGTGTTGGGCAGGAGCGCGGTGAAGCACCTGTTCGTCTCCTCGGTGCAGGGGCTGGAGAAGACGCTGCCGCTGCCGGAAGGCGTGCCGGCGCCGAAGCCGTTCGAGTCGTTGTTCGCACCGCGGCCTCCTTCGGGCCCGCGCGCGCCAGCCAAGGCCGATGACCTCGCGCTGCTGCAGTACACCAGTGGCGCGACTGGCGTGCCCAAGGGCGTGATGCTCACCCACCGGAACCTGCTGGCGAGCGTCGCCCAGACGCGCGAGTGGATGCAGACCGACGAGCAGCCGGGCGCCTCGGTGCTCTGCGTGATCCCCTTCTTCCATGTCTTCGGGATGGTGATCGGGATGCACCTGTCGGTGGCCAAGGGCTACCGGATGCTGCTGGTGCCCCGGTTCGACGCGCTGGACCTGATGCCGCTGGTGCAGCTGATTCAGCAGCACCGGCCGCACTCCTTCCCCGCGGTGCCGACGCTGTTCGCGACGCTGGTGACGCTCAACGTCGTCAGCCCGGAGACGCTCAAGAGCATCGACATCGCCTCCAGCGGCGGCGCGCCATTGCCCGACTGGGTCCAGGAGAAGTACAGGGCGCTGACCGGCAAGCAGATCTACGAGGCCTACGGGCTCTCCGAGGCGAGCGGGCCGACCCACTGCGTGCCTTTTCCCGCGGGTGGGCCGGTGCGCTCGATCGGCCTGGCGCTGCCGGGGGTGACGGCGAAGGTGATGGACCTCGAGACCGGCGAGCGCGAGGTGCCTCCGGGAGAGGCCGGCGAGCTGGTGCTCAAAGGGGAGTCGATCACCCAGGGCTACTGGCACAACGAGGCGCTGACGGCGCGGGCGCTCCGCGGCGGGTGGCTGCACACCGGCGACGTGGTGCGCCAGGACGCGCAGGGTTTCTTCTTCGTCGTCGATCGCAAAGACGACCTGATCCTCACCAGCGGCCACAACGTCTACCCCAGCGAGGTGGAGGCGGTGCTCGTGCGGCACCCTGCGGTGGCCGACGTCGTCGTCAGCGGCGCGCCGGACAAACTGCGCGGCGCGGTGGTGGTGGCGCACGTCGTCTTGAAGCCGGACGTTCAAGCGACGCGCGACGAGCTGCTGACGATCTGCCGCGACAACCTGCCCGAGTACAAGGTGCCGCGCACCGTGCGCTTCATCGACCAGGTCCCGCGCAACCAGGTGGGAAAGCCGCTGCGCCGGCGCCTCGAAGTGCCTGCGCCCTGAAGGCCCGCTACCGCCTCGAAGCAGCGAACGCCTCATAGGACGTGTCGCCCGTGAGGCGCGTGGCTGCGAGGTAGTCGGTCTGGTCCTGCGGGGTGATGGTGCCTGTCACCTTCTTCCCGTCCCAGACCAGCGCCCCCACCATCGGCGGGGAGAACCCTTCGTCGCTTGGCCGCACCCGGGACTGGGACGGGGTGGGGCCGATGCCGATGATGTTCGGCCCCGACCCTGCGAGCGAACTGCCGATGAGGCGCTGCACGTCGGTGTCTGAGCGGATCGCCGCCGGGGGCTTGATCTGGTCGTTGCTGACGGTGAAGGCCTGC
>JAYVRT010000841.1:0-3846 GCA_043776025.1 Archangiaceae bacterium
AACGGAAGCGGCTGCTCGGCACCACCTGGGCCGAGTGGGAGCAGTTGGTGATGGCCGACCTGCTGCCAGCCCACCACGACCTGAGGTCCATCACCACCCGGCTGGAGGTGATGCGCTGGGGCCACGCGATGATTCGCCCCCGGCCGGGCTTTCTCTGGGGCGGGGCACGGCAGCAGGCCCAGGCGTCGCTCGAAGGGTCGCTGCACTTTGCCCACACCGACCTGGGTGGAATGGCGCTCTTCGAGGAGGCGAACCACTTCGGCGTCGTCGCCGCCGAGAGGGCGCTCGCCGGGCTCGGGCGCACCGTCGAGTCGTGGCTCTGACCCAGGCCGAGGATCGCCTGCAGTTTCGCGGACGATTTTAGTCACTGCACAACAACTAATGCCCGGTCCTGGCGGGTGCGGGAAGTAGCGATCCCCGCCGGCTTCTCGCTAAAGTTGCTGGCCCTATGATCAAGAGCCCCAGCTCGAACCCCACCCGTCCGACCGCCGCGACCCCGGCGGCCAAGCCCGCGGAGAAGGCCCAGGAAGCGGCAGCTCCGGCGGCCCCGGCGAAGAGCAACGGGTGGGCTCCGAAGGGCGGCCCCGCAGCGGCGCCGGCGGCGAAGGCGGGCTGGGGCGCGGCGCTCAAGGCCGACCTCAAGTCCGCGGCGGCCACGGTGAAGGCGGATCTCAAGGCGGCCGGCAAGGAAGTGAAGGCCGACCTCAAGATCGCCGAGAAGGGCGTCCAGGCGGGGATGAAAGCCACCGAGGCCGCGTTCAAGTCGAACGTCGCGCCGAGCTTCGCCGCCGCGACCAAGGCCGCCACCGAGCTGTTCCACGCCAAAGCCCAGGCGAAGGACGCGAAGACTCCGATCGCGGTCGAGACCAAGGCGATCGACGAGGGGATGGGAGATCCGAAGAACATCGACGAGGCGTTCGACCAGCTCAAGTCTTCCGCCTCCGGCACCACCGAGGTCCGCCGCCATACCGACAACGTGATGGCCTGGAACTCGAAGTGGGACCTCGTCACCAACGCGAAGAAGACGGTCGACTTCTCCTACTTCAGCATCGAGCGCGACGCGTACGGCACCGCGTACATGGGCGCCCTGCTCGCCCAGCAGATGAAGGGCGTTCAGGTCACCGGCGTCACCGACTACATGGCCAACTCCCGTGGCCACGGGTACGTCAGCGCCGGCCTCGGCGGCGACTACATGCAGGAGCTCGCTGGCGCCGGCGCGAAGGTCGGCATCTACGACACCCTGGCGACCCGCGCGAAGAGCCTGATTCACGATGGGCTCACCTACAAAGCGATCTCCTCCGACCACGACAAGCTGTGCGTCTCCGATGCGGGAACGCCCCAGGCGCAGGGCGAGACCGGCGGACGCAACGTCGCCGGCGCCTACCACGAGGACGTCAAAGACAACCCTGGGTCGTGGCGCGACGACAGCATCCAAATCAAAGGTCCGGTCGTCACCGACGGGCTGGTGAAGGCGCTCCACCGGGAAATCGAAGGACCGGCGGTGACGATGGTGAAGCCGGATCCGATCAACCTCAAGTCGCGCGCGACCGAGATGCTCGCCGCCTACTCGATGATGGACACCTGGATGAAGGCCGGCCCGCTGACCCCGGAGCAGCGGGGCAAGCTCGGCCTGCCGCAGGGCGTGAAGCCCTCCGTGCTCTCCACCGAAGACAAGGCGGCGCTGCGAAAGAACCCGGAAGGAAAGAAGGCGCTCGCGGCGATGCTGCTCGACGACTCGATCAAGAACCTGCGCACCATGCCCGGCATCCCCGACGAGGTGCGAAACAAGAAGATCAGCAGCGGCGACATGAAGAACCTCGTGAAGTACTCCAACGAGCTCGCCAACGACCTCGAGCTGCGCGGCAGCAAGCAGCAGTACGACAACCTCGGCGGCTACATGAAGGCCGACGTGAAGATCATGGACCAGGTCGGCGCCGCGTCCGCTGCCCCCGGAGCGCGCTTCAACGAGATGGCGCCCGACATGCTCCACCTCATCCGCGGGTCGCAGAAGGAGATCGTGATTCAGAACCCGTACGTCGTGCTCACCGAGCCGATGGTGCAGGAGCTCGAGAAGGCCTCGAAGCGCGGGGTGAAGATCTCGATCGTCACCAACAGCCCCGAGTCGACCGACAGCGCCGTCACCCAGGGCTATTTCCTCAACGACTGGAAGAACCTCGAGGCCCGCGTGCCCAACGCCCGCATCTTCGTCGCCACCGGCGAACGGAAGTTCCACGCCAAGGCGTTCGTGCTCGACGGCAAGGTCAGCGGCGACACCAGCTACAACGCCGACCTGCTCTCGGGAATGGTCAACGGCGAGGTCGGGGCGATCACCCGCTCGGAGGCCAGCGCCCAGAACCTGCTCGGGGCGATCCACGACGACCTCCTCGACCCGGCGAACAAGTTCAAGGAGTGGACGATCAAGCGCAACCCCGACGGCACGCCCGCGCGCGACGCGAAGGGTGAGCTGATCTCGGTCGAAGGGCCGGAGACGACGGTGAGCCAGAAGCTGCAGACCCGGTACAAGCCGGTGCAGTTCCTCTGCGACCTGCTCACCCACACCTCGCTCGGCAGCCCGCTGGCGATCATCGCCGCCCACGCGGACCAGGACCCGAAGTAGTCAGGCCGGGCCCAGCCGCGGGAAGACGTCGCGGCGGGTGAAGACCTCCGGAGCGAAGCGATAGACGACGCCCTCGCGGGTGACCTTCAGCGCCCGCTTGAGCACGAAGTCGAACAGCAGCGGGTTGTGCTGGTCGAGCTCGTTGAGCGCGTGCCGCTCGGTGGCGGTGAGGTAGCCACGGTCCTTCAGGGCGCCCGTCTGGATGAGGACGTTGATCGCCGGCAGCGGGTAGTCGCTGCCGTTGAGCAGCCGAGGGTGCCAGTCGGTGCGCAGGAGTGTCTGCTCGAGCGGCCGCCCGCACCGGTTGACCTGCGCCATCGCGGAGACTTCGCCGTAGAGCAGTCCGTTCCACCTCGGCTCATCCATCAGGCGGGCGAAGAGGTCGAAGTTGTCGAGCCAGGGCAGCCCGCGCTCGTCGAGGTCGGGGTTCTTCCCCAGGCTGGCGCAGTGGGCGACGATGACGCGCACCCCGTGCTCGAGCGGCCGGCGCAGCAGCAGCGGGTTGCCCAGCCGCTGGGCGTCGCCGGCCTCGACCGCCTTTTCTTCTCCCGCGTGGGTCAGCAGCGGCAGCCGCAGCCGCTTCATCGCCTCGTAGAAGCCGTCGCACCGCGGGCTCGATGGGTCGATGCGCATCGCGTTCGGCAACCACTTCACCGCGATCGCTCCGCCCTCGACGGCGCGCTCCAATTCCTCGAGCGCGTCGGCGCGGTAGGGGTGCACCGAGGCGCAGGCGACGAAGAGGTCCGGCCGCGCGCGGGCGAGCGCGTTGACGTAGGAGTTGGGCGTGAAGAACTCGGTGAGCTCCGGCTGGGCGGCGCCGCGCTCGTCGTAGGTGCGGTCGAAGGCGAGCAGCATCAGCCGCCCGTGCACCAGCGGGCTCTCGGCGCGGGAAGTCAGCGTCTGCAGGTACTGGGTGTCGGCGAGCGCGTCGTCCGTCACCCCCGCGGCGGCCTTGTAGATGGAGAAGCGCGCGGCGAGCACCGGGTGCGCCAGGGTCTGCAGCGCGGTGGGGTTGAGCCAGCAGCCGGTGCCGCCGGCGCCGGTGCCGACCACGTGGACGTGGGTGTCGAGCACCTCGCGGGCGTCGAGCCCGGCCCAGGCGCGGCGCCACATCGCGCGCGCCTCGGGTGACAGCGGCTTCTCGGCGGCGGCCGGGCGGGCGAGGCGGAAGCAGCCCGAGGCACCGAAGCCGACGGCCCCCACCAGCGCGGCGCGACGAGAAATCACGC
>JAYVRT010000842.1:0-3846 GCA_043776025.1 Archangiaceae bacterium
CGGCCCGCGACGACGTTGCCGAGCAGGCCAGGGAACGAATTCTCCTGCCACGAGACGTACGACCGCGAGATGCGCTCGACGACGTCCTTCGCAGTGTCCTCGTCGACGCCAGCGTCCTTCAGCGCCTTCTTCCACTTGGGGTGGCCGAGGCGCGCGCCGAGCGAGATGACGAGCTCCTGCGTGCCGGTGACGCCCAGCAAGACGCTCGCGCGGCTGCGATCCCACGCGACGCTCTCGCCGTAGCCTGCGTCTTCCATCGCCATCCGCGCGGCGACGAGCCCGAGCAGCTGCGAGGTGTCAGTCGCTTCGAGGATGGACGGCGGAATTCCGAACTCGGTCGGGTCGAAGCCGTGGCTGCCGAGAAACGCGCCGCGGTTGGCGTAGGTCTTGTCAGGCGCGCGGGGATCCGGGTCGTAGTACTCGTCGACCGACCAGTGCGTCGCAGGCACATCGGTCACGGCGTCTTGCGCGGTCCGCAGCAGGCGCCAGAAGGCCGCGAGGTTCTCGGCCTGGGGGAACAGGCCGCCCATGCCGACGATGGCGATCGGCTCTTCGCCGACGGCAGGCACTGCCACCTGGGTCTGCGTCGAATCGGCCAGCTCAGGCGCGGGCGTCAGCAGCGCCTCGAGCGCAGCCTCATCCCGCGGCGAGAACTGCTCGAGCTGCGACGGCACCGCGACGCCCTGGCTCCGGAGCGCGGCGACGCGGGTCAGCATCGCGGCTCCCGCCATCAGGTTGCGCGCGATCACCACCGCCCGCCGCGCTTCCCACGACTCGAGGAAGCTGCCGCGCGCCCAGTCGTTGAACGCGCCCATCGCCGGGCCGCACCACACCTGGTAGTCGAGCCGGCGATCGGCGACGCCGTCGTTGGCCCAGTGCGAGGCCTGGCCGAGGTAGGCGCGGAAGATCAGCGCGAGCTTGTGACGCGGCTCGGCCGCCACCCGCTCGAGCTGGCGGGGATCTCGCTCGGCGAAGAACTTCCGGCAGCCTTCCCAGGCCTGTTCGAGGGTGCCACGGAAATACTTCTGCTCCAGCTCGGTGCGCACCGCAGCCGGCAGCGCCTCGACGCTGTCGCAGGTCCGGTAGAGCTCGTGGAGCCGCGCCGCCCGCACCGCGAAGAGCGTCCCGCGGGTGAGCACCTGCACCTTCACGCCCAGCTCGAACATGTCCGCCGCGGGCGCCATCGCCACGTCGGTGGACGCCGCCTGGGCGAGCAGCTGCCGAACCGCGTCGCTGGTGCCCGCCTCGCGGGTCCCCTGGTTGATCGACCCGGTCACCACGTACGCCGCGCCCATCGCGAACGCGGAGGCGATCGAGGCTGGGGTCGCGAGCCCGCCGGCGGCTCCGATGCGCGGGCGCTCGGCATAGGCGTGGGCGGCGCAGACCTCGTCGCGCAGCGCCTGGAGCGCGGGCAACAGCAGCACCAGCGGCCGGTTGTCGGTATGCCCGCCGGAGTCCGCTTCGGCGGTGACGTCGTCGGCCATCGGGATCGTCGCCGCCATCGCGGCCTGCTCGGTGGTGATCTCCCCGGCGGCGACCAGCTCGGCGAGGAAGCGCTCGGGAGGAGGGGAGAGAAACTTTCGCGCCACTTCGACGCGCGAGACCTTGGCGATCAGCTTGTTGGGCACCACCACCGCGCCGCGCCCGTCGCGGTGAATCCCGGCGACGCGGTAGCGCACCACCGGCAGGGTGAGGTCGAGGTACGCCGAGGCGCTGACCCGCTTCAGGCCGCGCCGGAGGAACAGCTCGACCACCGCCGCCTCGAGCTTCGGGTCGTCGGGCGAGTGGATCAGGTTCACCCCCCAGCTTTGCGCGCCGAGGTTGCTCTCCAGCCGCTCCATCGCCTGCTCGATCCGCTCGACCGGCAGGCCTGCCGCGCCGAAGACGCCGAGCATCCCCGCACGGCAGATCGCCTCGACCAGCTGCTCGGAGGCGATGCCGTTGGCCATCTCGCCGGCGACGTAAGCCGAGCGCACTGCGTGGGCCTCGCGGAACGCCGCGTCTCCCAGCTGCTCGGGCAGCAAGCCCGGCACCCAGGCCAGCAGCGGCAGCGCCCCGTCGCGCGAAGAGACCCCAAGCCGGACCTGCCCGCCTTCCGCCACCGCCGGCCGCCCTTCGCGCGCCACCACCACCACCGGAACCGCGAGCCGGCCGACCGCGTCGCGCAGGGCGTCGGCGCCAAAACGAGGCGTCTGGGACCCAGCGACCCACGTCCCCACGGCGGCACGGTCGGTACGGTTTGGGGGGTTGGTCAAGGAGGTGGCTCCGGTTGCAGAGGGCCGAGTGCCTTAACAGCCGGTCGCCACCGTAACAACCCGCCACGGGCCTGATTTTCGGGCTCACCAGGGCCACCGGGACATCGCGATCCGGGGCCGTCGTTGGCCGCTGCCAAACAGCCGAACCAGGTAGACCCGGCTGACCCGATTCGTCCGCTGGTGGGCGTAGTACACGAGGTACGGTAAGGGCCGGGGGAACAGGCACATTCGCAGGACGTGGCGGGCGTCTTGGCGCACGATCGCGCCGTGTGCCGGGTTTTGCTCGATGCGATCGCGGGCCCAACGCAGACCGGCGAGGAAGTGCTCGAGGTGCTCCTCCGCGCGGTGCTCCGCGAGCCAATCGAGGTGGGCGGAGACCGCCTCGACGAACAATGGGCGAACGAGCAGGCGGGCCAGCATCAACTGCTCGATTCGGGCACGCCGCGCCGCGCGCGGATCCGAACCCGGGCGCGCTCGGCCGCGGCTTCAATCTCGGCCCAGCTGCCTGCTGCTGCGTCTCCAGCGGCGATCGCCTGAACGTCGGCCCACGCTTGTTCAATCTGCCAATCCCGCGCGGCCGCCAGCTCGCGCTCCCTGGCTTCAACCGCGAGCCCGGCGCGCAGCAGCAGCCTCGCCGCGACGGCCGGCGCCCCCAGCCCCCGCTCGCGGGCCAGCGCTTCCACCTCGCTCCAGAGATCGTCGGGGCACTGAAAGCTGCGGGTACGTGCAGGGGGTCGCATGCGGTTGGCTTTTCGTTTGGGCATGGGCGGCGTCTCATTGAATATCAATGAGACGCCGGACCCTCAATCGCCTGCCCGGATCAGCGCCGGGGTGCGAGCTCGCTGACGCCGTCGCGCTCGCTCCATTCCTTCTGGAACGCGAACCCCTCGGATCGCCCCCAGACGCTGCGCAGCGCGGTGTCTCCGTGCAGCTGGGCGTTGACGACCGGGATGTCGCCGACCTCGCCCTTGCCGATGTGCGAGTAGCCCCAGCGGGTGACGTCGTCGTACCAGCCGAGCTTCGACGGGTCGTGGAGGCGGATCGCGAGGTCGACGTCCGGGTCGGTCACCGCCTCGGTGATCTCGTGGCTCTCGGCGATCGACAGGTTGTCCCGGGCGTTGCCGGTGAAGTCGATGCCGTTGGCCCCCGAGGCGGTGCGCCGCGGGTAGGCCATCGCGGCGTAGTAGACCTCGCGGCCGCCGACGGTGACGCTGGCATGGAAGCCGCCCAGGCCGTTGTGTGACGACGCGCCATGGTCGGTGACCAGCTCGCAGCCCGGCGGCAACACCACGAGGAAGACGCGCTCACGCTTCGAAGCGTCGAGCTTCCCCGCGGCGATCTGTTCCCTCACCAGCCCGGCCAGCTGCGCCTGGGTGAGCTGCCGCGGGTTGCGATCGCCGAGGGTGATCGACGGGTGGGTGGTGCCGGCACCCGCCCCGTACTGCTTCCACAGTCCAGTCATCCCCTTGTTCTTCACCAGGTTCGCCATCGCCGCGTCGTTGTAGGAGCGATCGCTCACGCCCGCGGCGGTCTTCCAGTAGCTGCCGACGTAGACCGGCGCGACGTCGACGTGCTTGAGGATCCTCCCGCC
>JAYVRT010000843.1:0-3843 GCA_043776025.1 Archangiaceae bacterium
CCGCCAGTTCCGCCGCCAGTTCCGCCGCCAGTTCCGCCGCCAGTTCCGCCGCCGGTTCCGCCGCCGGTTCCGCCGCCAGTGCCGCCGCCAGTGCCGCCAGCAGTGCCGCCGCCAGTTCCGCCGCCAGTTCCGCCGCCGGTTCCGCCGCCGGTGCCGCCAGCAGTGCCGCCGCCGATGCCGCCGCCAGTGCCGCCGGTGCCGCCGCCTACCCCGCCCCCGCCACCCGAGCACCCGACGAGAAATCCGGCCACCAGGAACGAGGTCAGCAGAAGATTTTTCACGAGGTCTCCCCGACGCCGAACGGCGTCCCGCCCTCAGCCTAACCGAAGCAGGCCGGGGAGAACCGATTCCTCGAACCGCCTCTGTCCGCTCGTGGATTTCCTGCGCCCAGCGCACCCGCGAGCGGCTCGGTGCATGTTTGGCGGCGACGCTGCAAGCGTCTCGCCGACCCGGGCGGCGATCACAGTCATCGTCGCGCCCGGCGCTGCGTTGAGCCTCACTCCCAGGTGATGCGCTGAAGATCGAGGGGCTGGCCGGGCAGGTGGCTGACGATGAAGAACGTCTTCGGGCCGAACGCAGCTGCCGCCGCGAGTAATTGATTCGGCTCGTCGATGACGCGGCTCACCTGCGACTTTCCGCCCCGCGCCGCGACCCGGACCCAATCGACAGGGCCGGAGCCGACGGTCAGCAACGCGGAGAGCGCTCCGTTGGTGACGTCGATCGCCGCGATGGCTTCGACGCCATCGCAGATGCCCTGGGGCTCGCCCTTCAGATGACCGCTCGAGTCGAGCACCGACCAGAACGTGCCCTGCGCGCCTGAGCTCACCAGGTGCACCTCGTTGCCGCTGCGCACCAGCGCGCCCGTGACCCCTTTCACCGCGAGCTTGCGGACTGAGCTGGGCTTCCCGTCGAGAGCGACGTGGACGACGAAGACCGGAGCGTCCTCGTACTTCGTCGGAAACGAGACGACGAGGAAGCCATCATCGACCGCGACCGCGCTGAGGCCGGACTCGTTCTGGTAGTGGCGGTCCTGGGCCATCAGCAGCACCGGAGCTCCAATCGGAGCGCCCGTGCTCGAGAGCAGCTGCCCGAACACGGGGAAATCTCCCTGCTTCGCCGCGGGCCATTCGCTCGCCAGCTGGCCCAGCGTCACCAGCAGCGCGCCCTTCGGCCCGGCCGCGAGCGCGACCGCCATCGTCCCTTCCGAGTGCTCGAACGGCTTTCCGAGCGCGCCGTCGAAGCGCCATCCGATCGCGTGGGGCATGATCAGGTCCTTCCGCCGGACGCCGATGCCCGAGACATTGGCCAGCACGGACCATGCGCCGTCGAGCGCCGCCGCGAACACCCCCGCAAAGCGGCCCGTGCCGTCAGGCCTCGCCTGCGTAAAGGTCTTCGACGGCTCGCCGATCGGCTCGAGTGTCTTCAGCGCAAACGATTGCGCGGCCAACCCATCGCCCGTGTCGGTGACGGCGAGCAAAGCGTCTTTGGACAACGCGAGCGCGGCGGACTGGTTCGCGAGCAGCCTGATCGGCACCGTCACCTCGATGGACCCTCTGCGCGCAAGGGGAGCGGCAGGCAGCGCCGGACCTCTTCGGCCGACGACGACATGGCGCAGCGGCAGCACCTGCCCCGGCGCGCCCGTGTCCATCCGCACCAGGTGCAGCTGGCCCTGCCTGTCGATCGTCGAGGCGACCCAGGCGTTGTCCGGCGAGCTGAGCAGCGTGGTCCTGCCGAAGCCGCCTTCTCGCGGCCACGCCAGCACGAGCTCATTGACCGGAGAAGGGCGAGCGGCGATGGCTCCTCTGTGCGTCGGCAGGCCACTGCCCGGCCCGCCGGCAAGCTCCGGAGGACGCGCAGCCCCACCGGTGATCAGCCCTGGAGGCCCGACCGGATCCGCGATCGGCGGTGGTTCGAATGAGTCCGTCGGCAGCCCACCGCCCGAGTTGCCGCGCGCGTAGAGCAGCCGCACCTGCGAGCCCGAGGTCAGCACCGCCAGCGGCTGCAGGTCGTTGAGCATCGAGCTCGGGTTCGTCGCTACCACCGCCACCTTCCAGCCCTGCTTCGCGTCGCGCGTCGCCAGCCGCAGCGTGAGCCCGTCGTTGCCGATGGTGACGAAGAAAAGGTGGGTGCGATCTCCTCCGGGCTCCCGCGTCACCGCCATCATCGGCGGCGCGGTCACGCCTTCCGACGAAGGAACCGTCTCGGGCTTTCCCGGCGGGCTCGACCAGCTCAGCCGTGCGCCAGCCATCCATGCGAGCTGCGGCAACCCACGGGTCCCGAGCGCGATTGCGGGCGCCGCGGCTCCCTCTCCCACTGTCGTGAGCGGAGTCGCCGTCCACTGCTCGCCCTTCACCACCGCGTACGCCGACTGCGACTTGCTGTTGTCGAAGAGCGCCGCGAACAGCGATCCTTGCCCGTCGACGCTGCCGGCCACGATGGAGGCCACCGTGCCGCGCTTCACCTCGGTCGGCTTCCACGCCGCGCCGTCCCGCGACCAGGCGCCCGTGAGTTTGTCACTGCCGCCCAGCAGCACCGCGCCCTCGCAGTTGTTCGCGAAGCGCGGATTCGTGGCGTCCGCTGGCAGCGGCGACAGCTTCCATCCGCTCGAGGTGCGCTCGGCCAGGCGGTCGGGCCCCGCGATGCCCTTCAGCAGCGCGCGCACCGTGCCCTTCGCGTCAACCGCGATGCCGAACGGGTAATAGCTGTCGGGTGTGGGCGGAGCGCCGAGGCTCCACGCGACCTTCTCGCGCGGCATCGCCTCGTCGAGCAGCACCTGGCAGTCGTCTGCGCACACCGTCACGTCGGTGTCGACAACGGGACAGGGAGTGGCAGCGAAGGCCACAGCCGCCGTGAGCGCGCTCAGCAAGCTATAGCTCTCCGCCGCCGACGCCAGTGAACCAGGGCCACAGACCCGCATCCGGGAAGATGTTGGGCTGGTCGCCAGAGAAGGTGCTGCTGAACGCCCCTGCGTCCGAGTCATAGACGTACGCGGAAGTGCGCCAACCGCTCGCGACGAAGGTTCCGCCCGCGAAGACGATTGAAGCGCCCTTGCCAGTCCCTCGTTTGGTCCAGACGACCCCGTCGATGCTCTCGAAGGCATTGCAGCAGTCATTGGCGAGGAAGCGGCCGTTGCCGAAGGCGATGCCTGCGAAGCCCGTGTTGTAGGAGGTCGCGACCGGTGCGCGCTCCGTCCAGGCGACGCCATCGATGCTGGTCGCCACGCGCGCCATGTTGTTGATGCCTCCGACCGCGACGAAGACCCCGTTGCCGAAGGCGGCCGCCTGGAACGGGTTGGGGTCCGCTGCCGCGGTGTAGTCGTGCCACGCGAGGCCGTCTTCCGAGGTCTTGCGGTGCCCGTCGCCGAACGCGACCCAGTGTCCGTTGCCGTAGGCGAGTGCCTGCCAGTGTCCGGAGCTGCCTGTGGCGGTCGCGGTGGTCCAGCTCAGGCCGTCGGACGACTTGTACGCGGCGTCCTGGCCCACGAGCACGAAGACGCCGCCCCCGAACGCGGCCGCCGAGCCGTGCAATGCGAAGCGCGATGGCCGCGTCATCGCCAGCGACCAGTTGACGCCGTCGGTGCTGCGGTAGACGCCAGGGTCGCCGCTGAGGACGATCGCTCCGTTTCCCACTGCGACCGCATCGAAGGTGTTGTCCTCGCCGTTGGGCGCCGCGTACGTGTCGTGCTCCCAGGCCTTGCCGTCGAAGGAGACGAGGCGGCGCATGTCCTGACCGCCAATGACGAAGATCGGCTTCGGCAAGCCGGCGTCGATGGACCCGGCGTCGATGGCGTTGCCGCCACCGCCGGCTCCAGCACCACCGCCGCTGCCGCCGCCAGCACCACCG
>JAYVRT010000844.1:0-3837 GCA_043776025.1 Archangiaceae bacterium
GGCAGCGACGCCTGGAGCAAGACCCGCGCCCGGGTGCGCGAGACGCTGCTGAAGATGGCCGCCGAGCTGCTCCAGCTCTACGCCGCGCGACGCGCCCACCCCGGCCACCGCTTCAAGGAGCCCGACCGGTACTTCCGCCAGTTCGAGGCCGACTTCGAATTCGACGAGACCCCGGACCAACAGCGCGCGATCGACGAGGTGATCGCCGACATGCTCAAGCCCGAGGTGATGGATCGCCTCGTCTGCGGCGACGTCGGCTACGGCAAGACCGAGGTCGCGATGCGCGCCACCTTCAAGGCGGTGCTCGATCGGAAGCAGGTGGCGATCCTCGTCCCCACCACCCTGCTCGCCCACCAGCACTTCCACTCGTTCTTGAAGCGCTTCAAGGGCTACCCGGTCACCGTCGACGTCGTCAGCTCATTGCGCAAGCCGGCCGAGGTGCGTGACGTGCTCCGGCGCGCGGTCGAAGGCCGGGTGGACGTGTTGATCGGCACCCACAAGCTGCTCGGCGGCGAGGTCGCCTTCAAGGACCTCGGCCTGCTGGTGATCGACGAGGAACAGCGCTTCGGGGTGAAGCAGAAGGAACAGCTGAAGAAGCTCAAGACCCAGGTCGATGTGCTGACGCTCTCGGCGACTCCCATCCCCCGCACCCTCAACATGGCGATGAGCGGCCTGCGCGACATGTCGCTGATCGCCAGCCCCCCCGCCGACCGCCGGGCGATTCGCACCTTCGTCAATCGCTTCGACCCCGAGCAGATCAAGATGGCGATCACCCGCGAGGTTCAGCGCGGCGGGCAGGTCTTCTTCGTCCACAACCGGGTCAGCTCGATCCACTCGATGGAGAAGTTCCTCAAGAACCTGCTCCCCACCGTGTCGATCGGCGTCGCCCACGGCCAGATGCCCGAAGGGGTGCTGGAGCAGGTGATGCTCCAGTTCGTCGAGAAGAAGCACCAGGTGCTGCTGTGCACCAGCATCATCGAGAGCGGCATCGACATCAGCAACGCCAACACGATGATCGTCAACCGCGCCGACGCCTTCGGCCTCTCGCAGCTCTACCAATTACGGGGCCGCGTCGGCCGGAGCAAAGAGCGCGCGTACGCCTACCTCCTGGTGCCCTCGCGTCGCGCGGTGACCAAGGACGCCGAGCGCCGGCTGGAGGTGCTCCAGGCCTTCACCGAGCTCGGCGCCGGCTTCTCGATCGCCTCCCACGACCTGGAGATCCGTGGCGCCGGCAACCTTTTGGGTGGCGAGCAGTCCGGCAGCATCGAGGCCGTCGGGTTCGACCTCTACGCCCAGATGCTCGAGGAGGCCGTGGCGGAGATGCAGGGCCAGCCGCCGCGCACCACGATCGAGCCCGACGTCAACCTGCCGATCGCCGCCTACCTCCCCGACGACTACGTGCCCGACGTTCACCAGCGGCTGGTCCTCTACAAGCGGATCTCCTCCGCCAGCAGCCCCGAAGAGCTCGAGGACCTGCGCGCGGAGTTGATCGATCGCTACGGGGACGCGCCGGACGAGCTCGACGCGCTCTGTGAGCTGACGTCGCTGAAGCTGCCGATGCGGGAACTGCGGCTGCGGCAGCTCGACGCCGGGCCCGGCCGGCTGGTGGTCACCCTCGGTGCCGACGCCGCGCTCGACCCCACCCGGGTTGCCACCTTGATCCAGAAGTCAAAGGGGGTGCTGCGCCTGACTCCCGAGATGAAGCTGGTCGTCCGCCTCGAGCCCCACGTCAAGGGCCACGACTTCGTTGCCCACGCGCGCAAGGTCCTCCGCGACCTGGGCAACTGCGCCGCACAATGAGCTTCCAGTTCCAGGAGTGCATTTCATTTCAGATCTGAAGTGGGTCCAGACCACCCAAGTCCGTGATCGTTCAGGGGTTGCAGGTGGTCGGCCCTTTGCAGTGCGCCTCTTGGGTTGGAACCCACGGCCATGAGCGATTGCTACGAGACGATCTGCCGCTTTCCGACCTCCGAGAAGGGGTCGTGGCTGCGGGGCCTGCTCAAGGAGACCGGTCACGGCAACTTCGTGCTCAGCGGCCCGTGGAACGCCTCGGGAGAGCCGGTCGGCGTCTTCGGCAATGCGCTCGAGGCCTTTCACCTGTTGCTCAAGAGCGACGTCGCCGTCCTCGTGTTGCGCGCCTCCGCCTCTGACCGCGTGCTGAGCGATCGCCGCTCGATCGAGACCCTGGTGCCCCTGCCGGTCGCCCAGCGGTTCGCCGAGGATCTCGGCTCGGCCCGGCTCTGGGCCACCCTGCGCGCCGCGCTGCACGTCGAAGGCGTCCCCTCACAATTCTCCCCGCCGATCACCCCTCGATGATCAGCTTGCTCGACGCCTCGGATGACTACGAGGCGATCCTCGGCTTCGCCCGGTCGGCGAGGGCGAGCGCGCTGGCGCTGCTGCTGCGCCGGGTCCACTGCTCCGAGCTCACCCTCACCCCGTTCTGGCGCCTGCCCAGCAACGACACGCTCGAGCTGCGGCTCGACGCTTGCGATGGCTCGCTCAAGTGCTGCAAGCACACTGCGACGCGCGACGGGGTCTCCTGCTTCCCGGTGATCAACGTCGACACGCTCGAGGCGCTGCTCCCGCGCGCCGCGGCCCGAGCCTTCGCGATGGCGCTCGAGGCCGAGCCGCTGCGGCGGACGATCGCCGCCCACCTCGAGTTGGCGCCCGCGCTCTAGAGTCGCTACAGCTCGAGCAGCTTCATCTTGTTCTTCGCCGCCTTCGCGAGCTTGCCCTTGCCCTTCTCGGCGAGCCGCTCGAGGACCTCGGCGCCGATGCTCTTCAGCTCGAACTGCGGCTTCTCGGCGAAGTGGACCCCAAGGTAGTAGCGGGCCTCGTCGGTGAGGTGCTTGTCCTTGTTGATCGCGTCGGCGACCTTGAAGCCCTCGGAGTGCAGCCGTTCGAGCACCAGCAACACCGTGTCCCGCTGCCGAGCCCGGGGGTGAAGATCGAGCGAGTGGTGCTGCAGCCGCTGAAGCACCGCGCCGAAGCGGTCGTCCGAGCTCGCCACCGACGACTGGCCGAGCAGCTCGGCGATCGCCTCGGCCTTCGCAGGGTCCTTCTTCTGCATCGCCTTCGCCTTCGCCCGCAGCACCTCGGCCCACGCCTCGGGGTCGGCGATCCGCACCGGGTCCAGCTGGCGCCGCGCCACCGCGAACGACTTGCGCAGCTGCGTCTCGCCGGCCTCGAGCAGCTTCTTCAGGTCCTTCTTCCCCAGCTTGCCCGCCAGCGGGTTGAGCGCCTCGGCGAGCACCGCCGCCCCTGTCTCGTCCTCCGCCGCGACCAGCGCCTCGACCAGCAGCGCCTCGCCGTTGCTCAGTCCCGCGAGCACCTTCGACGCCGCCTCGGCCTTCGCCCGGTTCGACGAGGAAGCGACCGGGAGCAGCGTCTTCGCCGCGAGCTTGCTGTCGCCGGCGAGCGCGCCGAGCCGTTCGATCGCCCAGAGCCCGACCTCGTTGTCCGGGCTGCCGACCAGCTCCGCCAGCTCCTCGGAGAACTCGGGCCCGAACTTGAGCACCGTCAGCGTCTCCCGCGCGGCGCGCAGCACCAGCGCGTCGGCGTCGTTGAGCAGGTCGATGAGCTTTCGCACCGCCTTCTTCGACGCCCCCGAGGCGAGCGCGAAGCGCAGCGCCGTCACTGCCTCGATGCGCACCGCGGTCGACCACTTCGCCGCGAGGTAGCCGAGCAGCGTGTCGACCGTCTCCTCCAGCTCGAGGAAGCCGAGCACCTTGATCGCGCCCCGGAGCGCCAGCTCGTCGTCCGCGGTCTTCTTCTTGTCGAGGAACTTCTCGACCTGGGTCCGCATCACCTTGCGCTCGGCGACCGAGAGCGTCTTCG
>JAYVRT010000845.1:0-3831 GCA_043776025.1 Archangiaceae bacterium
CGGCCTTCGCGTCAGCGGCCTTCGCGTCAGCGGCCTTCACCTCGGCGGCCTTCGTCTCAGCGGCCTTCGTCTCAGCGGCCTTCGCCTGCGCCGCTTTGCCGTCACCGCCCGGCACCTTCAAGTCGATCGTGCGGACAAACCGCTCGACGATCAGCGCAGCAGCGAACGAGACATCGGCGCACTCTTTCGCCCCGACGAGGCTCCTCCTCAGCGCGATCGTCCCGTTCGGCTTTCGCAGCGACACCACCCAGTCCGCGTCCTTCCGCTCCAGCACGGTGTCGAACTCGAAGTCCTTCTCGACGACGATGACCGCGTTGATCGCTTTGAGTTGCTCGGCGAGCGCGAGGTCGCTCCGGCAGACCTCGGTCGCTGCGAGCGGAGCGACGCGCACTCGCACTGCCGCGAGCCCGACGCTCGGCAGCAACAGCACCCACAGCAGAGTACGCCAGCGGCTCATCGGGGGCCGTAACGTCGGCGCGGACCGAGCCGCCGTCAAGGCGCGCGACTGCTGCAGTCATCCGGGTCGGCGGGTCATCTGGGCTTGCCGCGCCAACGGCCCGGCAGCAAGCGAATCGACCATTCCTTCCCGCCTTTGCTACTGAGTCGCTATGGCAACCAATCCTGCTCCTCCTCCGACCGTCTCGAAGGCACTGAACATCGTGCTTTGGATCGCGCAGCTCTGGCTCTTCGTCTCCTTCGGCCTCGGGGGAGCGTTCAAGGCCCTGGCTCCGATCGACATGCTGATCGAAAAAATGATCTGGCCCGGCGCGATGCCCGTCGCCCTCGTGCGCTTCATTGGCATCAGCGAGGCCCTCGGTGGATTGGGGATGATCCTCCCGTCCGCGCTGCGGATTCGCCCGAAGCTCACGCCGCTGGCCGCGCTTGGCTTGATCGTGGTCATGGCGCTGGCCGCGGCGTTTCACGTCTCGCGCGGCGAACTGGGCGTGGTGCCAGTGAACTTCTTCCTCGGCGGCCTCGCCGCGCTGGTCGCCTGGGGTCGATACAAGAAGGCGCCGATTTCGCCCCGCTGAACTCGCCGGGACGATGAACCGGACGATGCTTCAACGCGGGGCCCGCGGCGCTATCCCTCCCGGAGGTTTGACTCCCCGGCGCTCACCCCAGGCGGACTCTCACCCAGTCGCCGAAGAGAAACACGATCACCGACAACGCGAACAACAGCGCGAGCACCACGAGCACGATGATCAGCCCCTTGCCGACCCACCGTGCGAGCCGCTCGGTCGTGTCTTCGAGCGACATCCGTCCTCTCTACGGCCCGACGTCGACCCGCAGCGCCTTCCCGTTCTTCGAGTCGAGCGCGTACAACTTGCCGTCCGGCCCGGCTGCGAGGCCGGTGAGCGCGTTCGCCCCCAGGCCGGTGTCGAGGTCGCCCTTGAGCGTCCCCGTCGCGGTGTAGACCTTCACGTGCCCGGTGGCGTACTCGCCGACGACGAGCAGATGCGAGACGAGCAGCAGCCCCGCGGGCTTGTCGAGGCCGGAGACGACGACCTCGACCTTCGCTCCGGCGACCTCGTACAGCGGGGTCTCGTTCTCGAGCGCGGGGATCCGCTTCGCGGTGTTGATCGGAAGCCGGGTGTCGAAGCGGACCAGCCGGTTGTTGCCGGTGTCCGCGACGTAGAGCTGCCGGGTGGTGACGTCGAAGGCGACGTGGCTGGGGATCTCGGTGCTCCGCTTCAGCTGCCCGGTGGCGTAGCGAATCGTCTGGCCGTCGGAGTGGTCGTCGCCGCCCAGCTCGTGCGGCTTGTTGAAGAAGTAGCGGTCGATGCTGCCGGAGTTGCCGTTGTTGACCCAGTACTCGCGCATGTCCGAGGCGCTCGTCGCCGGCCGGGCGCCAGTGGAGATCCCCATCGAGCGGGGCGAGTGGTGGAGCATGTCGAGGTGCGACTGCGAGCCGCCCTCGTAGGAGCGCCGATCGGAGGTGAAGAGCGTCGGCCCGGTGAAGTAGTTGGGCGCCGCCTGCCCGTTGTAGTCGTTGACCGAATCAAGCGAGACCGCGAACTCCTCCTTGAACCGGGAGAAGGCAATCTGCGTCGGGTTGTTCATGAAGTGGTTGCTGTCGTCGGAGAAGCGCGACACCTTCGCGTTCGCCTTCCCCGGGTTGTCGACGATCACCGAGCTGTCGTCGCCGCGGTTGACGATCCACAGCGAGCCCTCGGTCGGCTTGAACGCGAGCGAGCTCGGCCGGTAGAGGTTGTTGGCGACCGTCGTCAGCGTCACCCGCGAGGCCGCCACCGTGCCGTTGATTCCGAACTGCGTCGTCACGCCCTGCTCGGTGCTCGCGCTGTCGAACGCGTAACCCTGGTCCTCGTCGTTGGCCGCCTGGATCGCCGAATCGGGGAACGCGTTCGTGCCCACCGACGCCTCGTTGGGACCACAACCGACGAGCGCGAGAGAGGCGGCGAACGCTGCGAGCAGGCGGTTCATAGGAGTCTCCGGGACCACGAGGCCGGCGACTTCTACTGGAGACACACATCAGAACACAACGACCCACAATTCCTCACTCTTTGAGAAATCGAGGGATTTTCAGGGGCAGGTCGCGCTGCAATTGCCGCTCGCACAGCAGACCTTCCCCGCCGCGCAGCGTTTCCCCGCGCAGTCCGGGTCCTGGCAATCGGTCTTCGAGTCGCAGTCGTTGTCGAGGCCGTCTCCGCACACCAGGTCGCTGTTCTCGGGCACCGAGACGTAGGGGACGCAAAGCGAGAACAGATTCACATTGCACAGCCAGGTCTTCACCCCCGCGGCGCAGATGTCGACGCCGCAGCCCTGCTTGATGTTGAGGCAGTCGGGGTCCTGGCAATCCTTCTTCCCATCGCAGTCGTTGTCGAGGCCGTCGCTGCACGCGGCGATCGTCGCCTCGAGGAGCGGGTCGATCGCGCACGCGCTCCAGCTCGCCGTCGAGCAGGTCCACGACTGCGTCCCGCTGCAGGTCTGCACCGTGCAGCTCCGCGTGAACCCGGTGCAGCTGGGGTCGGCGCAGTCCTTCTTTCCGTCGCAGTCGTTGTCGATTCCGTCGCTGCAGGTCGCGACGTCGTTCTCCAGGCCCTGGTTGGCGGTGCAGGCGCTCCAGAGGTCGGTCGCGCAGTCCCACGTCTGCGAACCGGTGCAGGTCCCGAAGCTGCAGGATCGAACCAGGCCGGAGCAGCCCGGGTCGGCGCAGTCCTTCTTCCCGTCACAGTCGTTGTCGACGCCGTCTTTGCAGGTGACGGTCGAGTCTTCCGCGGAAGGCGCAGCGCAGTTCGTCTCGCAGCCGTTGACCGGGTTCTTGTCGACGTCGAACCAACCCGACTGGCAGACGACGGCGCCGCAGCTCAGGCTCGTCAGGTCGCAGCCGCGGGTGGAGTTCGGGGGGTCGTCGCAGGCCACCCCGCAGCCGCCGCAGTTCGCCTTGTCGTTGGCGAGGGTCAATGTCAACGTCACCGACATCCCCGTCGCGTCGGCGTGGGCCGAGCCGCACGCGAGCTGCTTTCCGGCGGCGTCGGTTGCCACCGCTCCGAGATCCACCGCTCCCGGCGCCAGCGCATCCTTCTCGAAGACGAGCTCGACCGTCCGCTGGCCCTGAATTGGAGCCCGCTTGACCAACTGGTTCGCCTTGCTGTCGCGCGCGGTAAGGACGAGCAGCTGTGAACCGAACGGAATCCCTTCGACCTGCACCCGCAGCGCGGCCTTGTCGATCACGCTCTGCGGATCGAGCGTGCAGCCGGTGAGCGCCAACAGCAGCAGCGCGCAGCAGCGCATCAGAACCGCACCACGAAGCTGAAGTCCGGACCCGGACCGAATGCCACCGCGGCGCTCGTCGGCGAGTCCGAAAGCCAC
>JAYVRT010000846.1:0-13553 GCA_043776025.1 Archangiaceae bacterium
TCAGGGCCCCGACGAAGTCGAGCACCGGTTCCCCGCCCTCGCGGAGCATCACCGTCGAAGGAGCCAGCGCACCGTGGTGGAGTCCGACCCGGTGCGCCTGCGCCAGCGTACGGGCGATTGCCTGAATCAGCCTCAGGGCCGCCTCGCGCGTCAGCGGGCCCTGGAGCAAGCTCGCGTCCAGCCGCGCCTCGACCCGCTCCACGACGACCACGGACTCTTCGCCCATCGCCTGGTCGTGGACCTTGAGGATTCCGGGGCCAGCCGCGAGGGAGATCAGCTTCAAGCGGGAAGTGAGCGCCGAAGCACGCTCGGCCGTGACCCTCAGCCGGTGAACCGTCACCGCGGCGGAGGTCGCGGCCTCGGTCGCCGCGTACGCGATCCCCTCGGGGCCGACGCCGATCGCGCGGGCGAGCTGGTACCTGTCATTCTCCATGGCGCGAGGCGGCCACTGTAGCGCCGTCATGGGTGGTTGGGCGGGTGGCGCATTACTCGGGCTCGGCCGAGGTGTTGATCGCGACAGCCGGCGACGGGTCCTGAGCGGGGATGAGCACCATCGAGCGGCTCAGGGCCTGGAGCAGCCCGAACGGCAGCTCGGTGCCGGGGTCGAACTTCGCGCCGACCAGGGTGGCCTGCGACAGCTCGGCTCCGTGCAGCCGGGTGCTGAAGGTGACCCGACGCAGGTCGGTGCCGCTCAAATCGGCCTTGTTGAGGTAGGCGCCCTCGAGGTGCGCGCCGCGCAGGTCCGCGCCGGCCAGGTTGGCCCCACTCAGGTGGGCCTTGCGGAGATCAGCGCCGCGCAGGTCGACCCCGCGCAGGTCCGCCTTGTAGAGGTAGGCGCCGCGCAGGTCCTTGCCGCGCAGGTCCTTGCCGCGCAGGTCAGCGCCCTCACCCAGGTCGCCGCAGGGCCCCAGCAGCCCGACGTTGAGTCCCTCGCACTTCTGCGCTGCGACGTCGAAGCGAAACGGCGCGGCGGCGAGCAGGGACAGCGTGAGGTAGGCGGCGGTGGTCAGCATCGGTGGAAACCCCTTGGTTGGAAGACGGAGAGCCTTGGTGCAGTGGGCGTGCCGAGGGCGATCGCCCAGCGATCCAGCCGGTTGCGAGCCAGGTGTACGAGGATCCGGGTGTACGAAGCTTGCGCACCGTACGAGGCGTGCGCGGCTAGGAAAGGCCGTGCTTCTTGAGCTTGTAGATCAGCGCCCGCCTCGAGATGCCCAGCCGCTTGGCTGCATGGGTGCGGTTACCTTCGCTTTCCTGCAGTGCCTTCTCGAGGCTGGCGCGCTCGACGCCGTCCATCTTCGACTTCATCGGCCCGCCCGTGGGCGCCTCGGGGAGCTCGGTGACGGCGCCGAATCGCTCGGGAAGCTGCTCCGGCCCAAGCTCACCGGTCTCGGCGAGAATCACCGCGCGCTCGATCACGTTCTTCAGCTCGCGGACGTTGCCTGGCCAGGGGTACCGGCGCAGCGCCGCGAGGAAGCGGGCGTGAAGGCGAACATGCAGCTTGCTTGAAGACGCCGCGGCGGACGAGGTGAACAGCTCGGCGAGGGCGAGGAGATCCCGAGGGCGCTCGCGCAGCGGCGGCACCTTCAACGTAATCGTCGCGAGCCGAAAGTAGAGATCCTGCCGGAAGCGGCCCTGGGCCACCTCTCGCTCGAGATCCCGATGGGTCGCGGCGATGAAGCGCACGTCGACCTTCACCTCTTCGTTACCGCCCAGCCGGGTGATGACGTGGTCCTCGAGGACCCGCAACAGCTTGGCCTGCATGCTCGCCGGCATCTCACCGAGCTCGTCGAGGAAGATGGTGCCACCCCTGGCGCTCTCGATCCGGCCGACGCGTCGGCGGTCGGCCCCGGTGAAGGCGCCCTTCTCATGGCCGAACAGCTCCGACTCGAGCAGGGTCTCGGGGAAGGCGGCGCAGTTGAGCTTGACGTAAGGCCCTGCGACCCGAGGGCTGCCCCGGTGAATCTCGCTCGCCACCCACTCTTTGCCTGAGCCGGTCTCGCCGACAATCAGCACCGTCGCGTTCGAGCGGGCCGCCTTCCTCGCGGTCTCGAACAGGGCGATGGTCGAGGGGTCTTCGGTGACCAGCACCGGCGCCTCGGGGTTCGCCCTGGCGGTGGGGCCGACGCCGTCGAGGGCAGCGGCGATCAACGCATCGGGCGCCGAGCCGTTCTCAGGGACGAAAGCCGCGCGCGCCGACGCAGCCACGCCGCCCATCTCGCGGGCCATCGCGGCGAAACCCTCGGCGAGCCCGGCGCCCGGCTCAGTGCCGGTCTCGGGGAGCAGAATCAGAAACCGCCCCGGCAGGTACTCACCGATGAGGTCGATGCGCCGCAGCCGCGAGGCGACCCGCCGCGTGGCCTCGAGACACGCAGTGGCTGAGCCGTCGAGCGCGAGGCAGACGACCGTCAACGGGCGGCGGTAGCGGGTCGCGCGCTCCACCTCGGCGCTGAGCCGCTCGAAGATCTCGCCCTCGCCCAGCACCGACCGCGGCCTGCGGATTCCGCTCACGGTCAGGTGCGCAGGGCCCGCGACCAGCTCGTCGCCGGGGTAGAGCACGCGTTCGCTGTCGAGCTTGCGGCCGTTGAGCGTGGTGCCGTTCTTGCTGCCCAGGTCCATCGCGTACAGGGTGCTCTCGCGGCAGACGATGCGCAGGTGCCGCCGCGAGATCCGATCGTCGTCGACGCTCACCGTCGCGTCCTTGGCGCGCCCGACGATCACCTCGGCGTGGTCCTTCACGTCGATCAGCCGGCTGTCGTTGCCCAGTCGGAGCACGACGCAGGTCTCGGTGATCGGCGCGGCAGCCGTCGCGTCGCCTTCCCGGGTCTCGAGCAGCGCGTCCGCCGGGGCCGCAGCCTTGGTGCGCGTCATCGGCCGTCGCCCGGCCTGCGTGGCGCGCTGAAACGCGGCGCGACTGCCTCTCCCCCTGCCATGACGCGCCCCATAGGTGGGACCATAACGGAAGGAAGGCTGACTCCGGCACTTAGACCGGCGGCTTCACCGTGACGCCATGGGCCTTGAGGTACGCCAGCGCCGCGGGCGTCGCCGTCCCCTCGTGGCCGTCTTTCTCCGAGGCCGCATAGAAGACGTCGTAGTTGACGCCCTTGAACCCGTTGGCCTTGGAGAACCCGTCGAGCACTTCGTTGATCGTGTCCGAGTAGTTGACGAAGAGGTCGAGGTAGCCGCCGACGAGCATCAGCCCGCGGAGCATGTCGGTCTCGGTGACCTTCCCGTGCTCCTGGGTCGCCAGGTACTTCTCAGTCTCGATCAGCACCGTCGAGGTGATCACCTCGCGGCTGCGCGACGCGTAGGCGGAGTTGACCGCGACCGAGTACCAGGTCTCGCCGTCCTTCTTCTTCTCGGTGATCCGCACCTTCTCGTCCGGCGGTCCGACGAACCAGCCGCCGGGGATCATCTTGTCGGCGTTGGGCTTGGTGATCGGCGCCGCGTGGTTCTCCTCGGCGAAGTAGAAGAAGGCAGTGTTGGCGTAGCCGACCGCGTGGTCCAGCTTCGCACCCGACAGCGCCTGGGGATCGTCGTGGAGCGCCGCCGGGGTGAAGACGTTGGCGCCGCCGCGGGTGGCGAGCCTTCCCGGGTCGAAGAAGCGGTCGGGGCCGATCGCGCTCAGGTCGTTGATGCCGTCGTGGTCGTCGTCGCGCTGTGAGAGGTTCCGCGCGTCGTCGGGCAGCATGTAGTTGGTCTTCGGCTGAATCATCTGCGCGTTGTGCAGCTGCGCGCGGACGTCGCTGTAGTCGCCGCGGGCCGCGATCGTCTTCAGCGTCGCGGTCAGCACCTGCACGTCGTCCTCGCTGTAGGCCGAGGACCAGGTGTTGGTGACGTGCGCCTCGGGGAACTTGGCGTGGAAGGCGCTCTCGGTCTGCTTGCCGCGGCAGTTGAACAGCTGCACCAGCTTGGTGCCGTTCATCTTCGCCGGCGCCGTGCCCAGCGAGCCGTCGACCACCCCGCCCAGCTGCGCGTGCCCCGAGTAGAGGATCATGTTCACCGACTTGTCGTCCATGTCGCGCAGGACGTCGGTCTCCGACTTCTTCATCACCACGTGCATCGGCAGGCCGGCCTGCTTCCCCGTCGGGTCCGCGACGGTGCCCCGCAGCTCGATGGTATTGGCCGAGTCCTTGACCACCTCGAAGCCGCGCTTCTTCCAGGCGCTCAGCTCCGACTTCCAGAACTCGTCCATCACGTAGTGCCGGATCTCGAGCTTCGGCTTCGCAGCGCCCTTGAACCACTCGTCGTACGGCGGGTGCGTCGGCAGCAGCTCGGCCCGCGCCGCCTCGAGCTTCTTTACCGTGCCCGCGGGCAGCGGCAGCCGGGTGAAGTCGAGGTTGGTGAGCATCGAGCCACGCAGCTGCAGGTTCGGCTCGCCAGCGAGCATCTTCACATAGCCGGTGAGCGCCGCGTCGCGGGTCGGCGCATCGTCCGAGGTGCGGGCCAGCGACAGCAGCACCGTCGCCGACGCCGAGCGGGCCAGCAGCGGCCCGGTGCTCGAGGGCTTGGCCTCCGCCTTCGCCGCCCCGCCCCCGGTCAGCTCCTTGATCAACGCCTGTCCCTGCGTCGGACTGGCGTGGGCGAAGGGCGACAGACCCATCTCGATCAGGTGCGCCGTCTCGATGCGGGCGCCAGTGCCTGCCTTGCCCTCGAGGAGCAGCTCGCCCTTCTTCGACAGCGAGACCTCGCCCGGGCCGCCGGTGCGCTTGCCCAGCAGCAGACTGCCGTCGGCGCGGGGCCGGGTGGTGTCGAAGTTGTCGGAGGCGCCGCGCGGCGAGGCGGGCGTGACCGGGGCCGCGGCCGGCGTCGCTGGCGTGGGCGTGGTCACCACCGGGCCGCGAGGCCGGGGAGCGTGAATGACGGCATTGGGGTCGGTGCGCACGGGCATGAGGCCTCCAACGGCAGGACGACGGTTCTACCCCGAGTTCGGCGCATTTGAGCGCAACCCAAGGTTCCTTCTGGCTCACTTACGAGCCTTCCCCGAATCAGATACCCGCGGGTGACACCCGGCCAGTGGCGAAGGTGTGACCGGACCGAGTTCCTTGTATCCGAGGGCGATGCACCTCACGCTCGCTGCGCTCCTCGGCATTCCCATCGGGCTCCTCTACGCGGGAGTGATCGAATGGGTGCTCCACAAGGTCCTCCACGCGGCGGGGAAGAACAAGGCGAGCCTGTGGTCCTTCCACTGGCACGACCACCACCGCGCGGCGCGTCGCGAACGGATGTTCGACCCGCAGTACGTGCGCCCGTTGTTCACGTGGGGCTCGCCGCAGCTCAAGGAGTTGCTCGCCGTCGCTGGGATCGCGCTGATCCACGCGCCGCTCTTCCTGCTCTTTCCCGCCTTCACCGCGACGGTCTGGTTCGGCACGCTTCGCTATTACGTCGTGCACCGGCGCGCCCACCTCGACCCCGAATGGTGCCGGCTCCACCTCCCCTGGCACTACGACCACCACATGGGCCGCGACCAGAACGCGAACTGGTGCGCGACGACGCAGTGGTTCGACGTGCTGGTGGGCACGCGGGTGGTCTACACCTACGACGCCGCGGGTAAGCCCATCACCGAACGGCAGCTCTCGGTCGCCTCACTCGTGACGAAGCGTGTGGAGAGGCTGAGGCCGCGGGCCATCGGTTCGCGGCGCACTTCGTAACCGCCCTCCGCGAGTCGAAGCCCGCGGCGGTACCTCGATGGAGTGAACCTCTCGCAGGCGGAATCAACTCTTCGTCGAGTCACCGCCCTCCGCGGCCGCCGAAGCCAAACCGGCGACCCTGCAGCGCCTCGAAGCGGACTTTCTCCTGATTGAGCAGCGCCTCGATCTCGGAGGCTTCGCGCTCCGCCTGCCGCAGCCGCTGCACCTCGACTTCCAGCGCCTGCTCGAGCGCCTCGACCTCGGCGCGCATCCCGCTCACCAGGCCTCCTTCTCCTCCAGCAACTGCGGCAGCGGTTCGCTCACAGGTTGGCCACGAGGACGACGAGTGCGATCAGCGCTCCGACGACCAGCACCAATCCGAGCAGGGGCGCAGCCGACCCATCGAGCGGGCGGTTCAACCCGGTTTCGACCTCGAGCCGCGCGTTCTCGGTGCGCCGCCGCCACAGCTCGGAGAGGGCCGTCTGGTGCCGGTGCTCGGCGTCGTCTGCCGCCTTTCGCGCCGGCCGCAGCTTCGGCCGCAGCTCGCCCAGTCGAACCTCCAGCGCCCGCGCTTCGACCTGCAGACGCTCGAGCCGGTCGCGCTGGGCGCGCTCTTCCACGAAACCTCCTCGCCCCCGCGTCCAACGGGCACAACTGGGCGGGAGCCATCATCGCGCGGACTGCCGGAATCCTCACCCTGAACGGGCTGACCGCTGGGTTGCGAGGTTGGCTGACTCCTACACGTCGGGTTGTCTGCCCACTCCTCTGCCTGTCAATAATGATGGGCATGCCCCGCTGGCCCCGAGTGGAAGCTGAACCGGTCACCCAGGGTGGAGGCCCATCGCTCGAGGCGACCGGGCACTACGAGTCGCTCGAGCTGGGCGGGGCGGCAGATCGCCCGACGGATCCCGCGATGGAGGCGCTGTATCTGGAACCCAAGGCGGTGCGGGTCGAGCGCGAGGGCGCCGAGCCCCTGGTGGTGCCGCTCTACCCGGACCGGACCTATCTGTTTGGTCGAGCGCCCGAGGCCACCATCGTCTTTCCGAGCGACTCGGTCTCGCGGCTCCACGGCCAGCTTCACTTCCGCACCGACTCACGCTGGGTGTTCCGCGATCTCAACAGCAGAAATGGCAGCTACGCGCTCAAGGAAGCGCCGCCCCACGCGCCAATCGTCGCGGGCAGGGAGCGGGTCGTCCGGTCGGGCGACACCATCCTCCTCGGCAACCAGCGAAGCCAGGTCGTCTTCCTCGCCGACGTCCCCGCCGACGTGCTTCAGCGGACCCGCCCCGCGCCGGGGACCTCGGTCGCCACCACCAGGCTCACCCGCGCCATCGAGGTCTGCGCGCGGCACCGGCTCCCCGTCTTCCTGCTTGGCCCCTACGGCTCTGGCAAGACGTTCGTCGCGCGCGCGATTCACGAACGCAGCCGGCTCGATGGTCACTTCGTGCTCATCAACTGCGGGCGGCTGCCCGAGGACGGCGCGCAGCTCACCAGTGAGCTGCTCGGTCACGTCAAAGGAGGCTTCACCGGGGCGCTCTCGGCGCGGATGGGGAAGTTCGAGAACGCCCACGAGGGCACGCTGTTTCTCGACGAGGTGGAGTCACTGCCGCGCATCGCGCAGGACTTCCTGTTGGACGTGCTCGACGGCTCGGGAAACTTCGCGCCGCTCGGAGCGCCCGCGGACCTTCGCGTTCCGCCGCCGCGGTTCCGGTTGATCGCCGCCTCCAAGCAGGCGCTGTCGGCCTCCGCGCTGCGCCCGGATCTCGCGCAGCGGCTGGCTGGTGACCTGATCGTGCTGCCCACGCTCGCCGAGCGCCGCGACGACATTCCCCGGCTGGCGCAGGCGTTCCTCGGACAGCTCAAGGCCGAGCAGCGGATCGCCGCCGAGCTGTCCGCCGAGGCGCTCGCCTACCTGCAGGCGGCTGACTGGCCAGGCCAGATTCGCGAGCTGGAATCCACGATCAAGGTCGTCGTCAGCCGCGAGCACGCCACCCGGGACATCGACGGCGTGCGCTCCGGCCGGCTGGTCGTCGGTCTCGCGGCGGTGAAGGCCTACCTCGCCGAACGCCGCGCGGGCTTCGGTGCGCCTGCGGCCCCAGCTGCTGCGGTTGCTCAGGACCGGGTGAGGAAGCGCCCAGCGGATCTGACGCGAAACGAGCTCGAGCGCGCCCTGCGCCTGGCCGAGGGCAACAAGACGCACGCCGCGCACGCCCTGGGGATCGCGGTCAACACGCTCAAGGCCAGGATGAGAGCGCTCGGCCTCGACGACGGGTGATCATCAGGTTTGATGGGTTGCTGGCCTGCGCTCCGCCGCCGGGCTTCCCAAGCCCCTGAAATCAGCGGTGGGCCTTGGTGGCATGCGGGCTGCTGTAGCTGGCCGAATGAACATCCCCGCGCAGTCCTTCAAGAACGGAGGCATTCCCGCTCGGCGGGTCCCGCGGCTGGCGCGTGAGGTCGCGATCGCGGAGCACCTCTGGCTGGCCTTTGACGAGCTCGCCGCCTCGATGGCGACCGACCGCGAGAGCCTGATCAACCAGGCGATGTTCGTCTTCGCGCGACTCAACGGATTCCTCGAGTCGCGGCCCGGCCCCGAAGCGCCGCCCGCGGGCTTCGTCGAGGATGATCGCGCGGAGTTGGAGGCGCGGGTGCTTCGAACCGCGGACGAGCTGCAGAAGCTCCTCAAAGACAAGGGCAGCGCCGCGCGGGATGACGACGAGCCCGCGGTCGACGAAGCGCCGCCCCCTCCCGCGGACCACGACGGTCCGAGCGAGCTCGCCGGGCTCTACCTGCAGACCGACACAGGCGCATCGGAGCGGATCTCCAAGGACAGGTTCATCGTCGGCAGGCACAAGCAGTGCGACCTGGTGATCGACTCGGGGAAGATCTCACGCCAGCACGCGGTGATCCTCCGCGAGGGGGACGAGTACTTCATCGAAGACCAGAAGTCCGCCAACGGCACCTGGTTCGCGGGCAGGCGGCTCAACACCCGACGCAAGATCGAGTCGGGCGACGAGTACTTCATCTGCAACCAGCGAATCCGGCTGGTGATCGTTCCGTAGCGCGGAAGAGTCAGTGGGTACGCGGGGGTGGCTTGGCAGCCCACACCGTTTGAGGGTGTTCACTCCAGTTCCCATCTTGCCGGGGGATGCTGCTGACCCCATTCTGCGTCGAGGGAGTGGCCATGACCCGATGGACCCGACGCGCCTTCATGAGATCAGCGGGCATCACGGCTGGCACTGGGGTGCTGGCCTCGCTCTTCCCGCTTCCGGCCGCCGCCGGTCCGCAACCCCGGCGGCTGGTGATGATCACCCACGGCCAGGGCGCGGACATGACGCGCTGGAGCCCCACCGGCACCGAGAACGCGTTTCAGCTCAGTGAGAGCCTCGCGCCGCTGGCGCCGATCAAGAACCAGCTGCTCATCCTCGACGGCGTCGACAACGAGGCCGCCTACCATGGCTGGGGCGGCGGCCACTTCGGGATGTCCACGCTGTGGACCGGCGTCGCGCTCCCGACCGGCACCGCGTACGTCTGCGGCAGCAACAACGTCGGTTGGCCCCAGGCGCGCTCGGTCGACCGGATCATCGCCGAGCGCATCGGCACCACCACCCCCTTCGACGCCTTCTACTGGGGCACCTGGCCGATCGCGCGCAACGGAGACAACCAGGGCCCCAACGGGCTCGCGCACTACCGCGGGCCGAACGACGCGATCGAGCCGATGCTCGCGCCGGACCTCGCCTTCAACCGGCTCTTCAGCGGCGTCGTCGGGACTGCCGAGGCCGTCGCCAAGCTGCGCGAAGAGCGCCGCAGCGTGATCGACGTCGTCAAGGGCGAGCTCGCGCGCCTGCGGGTGCAGCTGCCCCGCGACGACCGCGACCGGCTCGACGCGCACCTGACCGGGGTGCGGACGCTCGAGACCCAGCTGGCCAACCTGAACTCGACCTGCAGCGTCCCGAGCGCGCCGCGCACCTTCACCACCGCCGAGACCCACGACTACGCGCTGCACCCGCTGATCACCCGGCTGCAGTTCGACCTGATGGCGAAGGCGCTCGCCTGCGATCTCACCCGGGTCGCCTGCTTCTGCTGGCCCCACTCCGAGATGGACGCCCACTGGATGGGCGCCGAGGGCTTCACCGCCCTCGGCTCGATTCACACCATGGCCCACGAGACGGCCTTCACCGCCGACGGCGGAGTCACGGTGACGCCGGCGCAGGCCGCGCTCGCCCGCCAGAACCTCGCCAACATCACCACCTGGCGCTCGAAGACGATCCTCAACGACTTCTGGAACAAGCTGGCGCCCGAGGTGCGAGACCAGTCGCTGGTGGTCTGGGGCTCCGAGATGAGCGAGCCCGGGTACCACTCGAACCGCAACGTTCCGATCGTGCTCATTCAAGGCAACACCTTCGGCTCGTTCAGGGCCGGCCGGTACCTCAAGTGGGGGAGCTTCAGCGTCGCCTCCTCCCACGCCCCCACCGGCGGGCCGCACACCAACCAACTGCTGGTCTCGATGTGCAACGCGATGGGCCTCAACGACATCACCCGGGTCGGTGACGTCAACGTGCCGGGCGGCAACGGCCGGTCGGCGGGCACCCTGCGCCAGGGCCCGATCACGGAACTCGTATGAGAGCGACGCTCGGCTGGTCGATGCTCGTCGTCCTGGGCGCCTGCGACGGGCTGATCATTTCGCCCGCGGTGGACCCGGGGCCGAGTCCAGGTGGGGTCGATGCCGGGCCGGTGGTGGTGCGGTGCGGGGGCGAGCAGTTCTGCCTCGGGACCGCGGCGTTGCCGCGCCTGACCGGGGTCGAGTTCGCACAGACCGTGAGCCTCACCTTCGGCGCCGATGCCGGGGCGGTGGCGCTCCTCGGGCTGCCTGCCGACGGGCGCGCAGGGCCGTTCGCGAGCAATGACGGCTCACCGGTGAACGACGACATGGTGGCGCAGTACCAGCAGGTGGCGGAGACGGTGGCCGCCGTCGTCGCGCAGAACGCTCCGGCGGTGCTGGGGTGCGCGGTCGCGGCGCCGAGTGACGCCTGCGTGACGGCGTTCGTCGATCGCGTCGCGCGCTCGCTCTTCCGGGGGCCGCTGACCGACGACGAGCGAACGGTGTACTTCACGCTGTTCCGGACGATTCAAGCGCGCGGCACCGCGGTCGATGCGGTGCGGGTCGTCACTTCCGCGCTGCTGCAGTCGCCGCGTTTTCTCTACCACGTGCGCATCGGAACGCCGGTGGTGGGCTCGAAGCTCGCGGGCGATGGAGACGTCGCGCGGCTGACGAGCGTCGAGCTCGCGGAGCGGCTCGCCTTCTTCCTCCTCGGTGCTCCCCCGGACCCGACGCTCCTCGCCGCGGCCGCCAACGGCGACCTGGACACGGTGGCTGGGCTCAAGGCCCAGGCCCGTCGCCTCCTCGCCGATCCCCGCGCTGACCTCGGCCTGGGTCAGTTCCACACCCAGTGGCTCGGCGTCGATGACCTCCCGGTGCGCAGCTTCGCTCCGCAGACCTACCCGGGCGTCCAGGATCTCCGGTCGAGCCTGTTCGAAGAGACGCGGGCGTTCAGCGCCTACGTCATCCGGCAGGGCGACGCGCGGCTGGAGACGCTCCTCACCGCGGGCTGGACGGTGGCGCCGACCGCGCTCCGGCCCTTCTATGGACTGACCGCGGCGACGGGAGCCACCGGACGCCTCGACCTGCCCGCCGGCGAGCGCAGCGGCCTGTTGACCCAGGCGGGGTTCCTCGCCACCCACACCCATGATCCGTCGACCCAGGCGGTCCACCGCGGAAAAGCCATTCGCGAGCTGCTGCTGTGCCAGTCGATTCCGCCGCCGCCGGCAAACATCGACCCCCGCATCAACGCCGACCCTGCGCTCTCACCCCGGCAGCGGCTCGAGGCGAAGACCAGCCCGAGCTCCTGCCAGGGCTGCCACCAGCTGATGAACCCCGCCGGCTTCCTCTTCGAGCGCTTCGACGTCAGCGGGCGCAGCCGGACCCGGGTCGACGACGTGGCCACGGGCACCACCTTCGCCATCGACGCGACCGGCTCATTGCCCCAGAGCGATGTCGCCGGCCCGCTCGACGGCGCCCCGTCGCTCGGGGCTGCGCTCTCGAAGAGTGAGGCGGTGCAGAAGTGCGTCGCGCGGCAGTGGTTTCGCTACGCACTCGGCCGCCACGAGGCCGGGGACGCCGACGAACGGTCGCTCGCCGAGGCGTACCAGGGGTACGTCAGCAGCGGGCGGAACCTGCGCGAGCTGCTCGTGTCGATCGTCGCCTCCGACGCCTTCCGGTACCGCCGCAGCGCGCCCTGAGCCGCTGTCCGTCGGACGTTTGACCGATGCCCGACCCTGGGCGTGAAGGTTCTTTCATCCGCGGGCCCCGCCCGGATCCTGAAATAGCTCCGGTGCGGTCCTTGTTTGGGCGCGCGGCACGGTTGACAGGAAGGGGTCCTGAGCAATATTCGCGCGCCCCGAAAAAATGGGCCCGTGCACAGGGGATCAAGGATGTCTCAAGCGATGATCAAGATTGAAGGGCTGGTGAAGACCTTCGGCGCCACCCAGGCGCTCAGAGGCATGACCTTCGAGGTCCCCAAGGGCCAGGTGGTCGGGTTCCTCGGGCCCAACGGCGCCGGCAAGTCGACGACGATGAAGATCCTCGCCGGCTTCCTCGTGCCCACCGCGGGCAAAGCATCGGTCGGCGGCCTCGACGTCACCGCCAGCCCGGTGGAGACCCGCCGGATGATCGGCTACCTGCCCGAGAACAACCCGCTCTACGAGGAGATGATGGTCCTCGACTTCCTCCGCTTCATCGCCGACGTCCGCGAGGTCCCCAAGGGCCTGCGTGCCGAGCGGATCAAGATCGCGGTCGAACGGTGCGGCCTGTCGAGCGTGCTCGGCAAGGACATCGGCCAGCTCTCCAAGGGTTACCGGCAGCGCGTCGGCCTGGCGCAGGCGATCCTCCATGACCCGCCGCTGTTGATCCTCGACGAGCCGACCAGTGGCCTCGACCCGAACCAGATCGTGGAGATCCGTTCGCTGATCAAGGAGCTCGGCCGGGAGAAGACGGTCATCCTCTCCACCCACATCCTCTCCGAGGTGCAGAGCACCTGCGCCCGGGTGTTGATCATCAACGACGGCAAGCTGGTCGCCGACGACGCGCCGGAGCACCTCGCCACCGGTGAAGGCGGCTCGGTGACGGTGGTGGTCGGCTCGCTCCACGGCAACACCATCGACGCCGCGCGGGTGCAGGCGGTGCTCGCCGCGGTGCCGGGTGTGACCGGGGTCGAGCCGATGGAAGGAGAAGGGCCGGGGACGGCCGGCTTCCGCCTCCGCACCGCCAGCGAAGATCCCCGCCGCGCGCTGTTCGACGCGGTGGTGAAGAACGACCTGGTGCTGCTCGAGGTCCGGCGCCAGCACGTCACTCTCGAAGAGACCTTCCGCAAGTTGACCTCGACCGCCAAGCCGCTCGCCGCGGCCTGAAAGGGGAACCATCCAGATGCCTGCGCTCGCCGTCGCCAAACGTGAATTCCAGACCTTCTTCAACTCGCCGATCGCCTACATCGTGCTCGGCGGCTTCCTCCTCGTCGCCGGGTGGCTCTACTTCGCCACCGTCTTCCTCGGGGGGCAGGCCTCGCTGCGCCAGTTCTTCGGCATCGCCCCGGTGCTCTTCGCCCTCTTCCTGCCCGCGGTGACGATGCGCGCGGTGGCGGAGGAGCGGAAGTCGGGCACCCTCGAGCTGCTGCTGACGATGCCGCTGCGCGACTGGGAGGTGGTGGCCGGCAAGTTCCTCGCGGCGCTGGCGATGGTCGCGGTCGGGCTCGCCTTCACCCTGCCCTTCGCCTTCACCGTCGCCTCGCTCACCGCGAAGGGCGTCAGCTTCGACTGGGGTTCGACGGTCGCCGGCTACGTCGGGCTGCTGCTGTGCTTGAGCTTCTCCTTCAT
>JAYVRT010000847.1:0-3824 GCA_043776025.1 Archangiaceae bacterium
ACAGAAGATCGCGTCCATTCGGGGCAGAAGCTTCAGCCCGGCTTCGTCGAGAAGGTTCAAGTGGCCAAAAGAGACGCGGGTCTTGAGCGCCGCCTTGACCCGGTACCGGCCCGGCGAGACGAGCTCGAAGTGGCGCGCCAGCTGCGCCGGGGTGGTGGTGCGCAGCGCGGAGCTGCCGTACTCGGCGACCCGCGCGGCGGCGAGCATCCGCCGGGAAATATCGGTGCCGTGCAGCTCGACGTCCCAGCCGTCGAACAGGCCGCTGTGCTCGATCAGCATCGCCAGGGTGTACGGCTCTTCACCCGACGAGCAGCCGGCCGACCACAGCCGCAGGCGGCGGGACCGCGCGTTGGCCTCTTTGAGCATCGGCAGCAGCTCGCGGGAGAATGAGTCCAGCTGGGCCGGCTCACGGAAGAAGTACGTCTCGTGGGGGACGAGCAGCTCGATCGCCTGCTCCACCTCTTCCCGCGCGCGCGCGTCGAAGCGGAGGTAGCGGTAGTAGGCGCCGTAGTCGCGCAGCGACAACGCCTCGAGCCGGGGCCACAGGCGCCGCTCGACCACGTACTTGAGATCTTCGCGCAGCTGGAGGCCCCCGGCGTCGAGGAGCAATTCCTTGAGCAATCGAAACTCCTCCGCGGTGAGCAGCGGGCGGACTTCGTCGGACATCACCGCTCCGCCAGGCTCGCGGCGGAGGCGATCATCAGCTCGCGGGCCAGCGCGTCGGTCTCCCGTTCGAGCGCGGCGTGGAGCGGGATCAAGGTCTCGCGTCCTCCGGACACGGCGAGGGTGCGCGCGGCCGCGACCCGCACGTCCCACCGAGGGTGCTGCAGTTGCTCGATCGCCAGCTTCACCCCCTCCGGCCGCCCGGCGGCGAGGCTGAGCGCGGCCTTCACCACCTCTGCGTCGGGGTGGTGCACCGCCTGCTCCAGCAGCGGGGTCGAGAGCACGCCAAGGCTCGCCAGCGACCCGAGCGCGGCGAGCGCGACCGCACCGTCGCCCGGCACCAGCTGTTCGAGGCGGGCGGCGACCTCGACGGCGCCGGTCTCTCCGGCAGCGGCTGCGGCACAGGTGAGCACCGCCGGCTCGCGATCCTGCAAGGCCCTCCGCAGCAGGGGCAGCGCGTCGGCGGCCGACAGTCGACAGATCGCGCGGGCGGCGGCGCGGCGCACCAGGGCCGATTCGTCGGCGAGCGCAGTCGAGAGCAGCTCGACGCCAAGGCTGGCGGACGCCTCGGCCGCGGCCGCGCGGACCCGGTCGTCGGCCTCGTGGGCGCAGCGCCGCAACATCGCCAGGGCCTGCGCCGGCTCGGCCACCTGGGCGAACGCTCGCAGCGCGTGGGGGCGGGGGCGGCGGTTGAGCGAGGCCTCGAGGGCGCTCGCGCTCTGGCCGCCGACCGTCGAGGCGAGGGTCACCAGCGCCCGCGCCGCGGCCGAGGCGAGTGCATCATCGTCGAGCATCGACGCCAGCGGCGCGACCGCCTCGGCCGAGCGGGTCCGCCCGAGAGCACGGGCGGCGAGTTCGCCCAGCTCGAAGTCGCCTTCCTGGGCCAGTGCCGCCAGCGGGCCGACGAGGGCAGGCTCCGCGGCGCGCAACACCGCCTCGCCGGCGACGGCGCGCGCCTCGCGGCCAAGCGAGGTGAGCGCGGCGGGAGCTCCTTCGAGCAGGATTCGCGCCGCGGGCACCCCCAGCCGGGTGAGGACCTTCAGCGCGGCCTCGGCCAGCTCGCCTCCCTCCGCGGCGCCCGCCACCGCCACTGCGAGCTGCGAGAGCGACATCGCCTGCACCACCATCAGCGCCCCGTGCCGCAGCGCCCGTTCTTCCGAGGCAAGCGCGGTGGTGAGCCAGGCGGCGGCGTCGGCGACACGCCGGAGGGTGACCTTCAGCTCCGCTTCGCCCTCGGCGCCCAGCCCCGTCTCTCGCGCGCCGAGGCCGGCCAGCGCTGCGTCGCGCGCCGGGGTGAGCAAGCCGCGGCGCAGCAGGGCGAACGCCGCGGGGTGGGAAATCTGCCCCAACAACCGCCAGGCGCTGCGGGAGGTCTCGGGGACTTCGAGGTGCACCAGCAGCCGGGGCAGCGGCGGCGGCCGACCGAGCTGGGAAAGGCCTTCGAGAGCGCACAGCCGCAGCAGCACGTCGGCCGAGGTGAGCAGCCGCTCGAGCGCCCTGCCTGCCTCGGCGCCCCCGAGCCGGCCGAGCGCCTCGGCGGCGGAGACGCGCACGTTGCTGTCGGCGTCGCCGAGCGTGCGCACCAGCGCCGCCACCGCCTCCGGCTGGCGCAGCTCTCCGAGGATGTCGGCGGCGAACTTCCGCTGATCGGGATCGGGGTGCTCGAGCAGGGTGACGAGCGCGGGCACCGGCGCCGTGCCGAGGTGGGCCAGCGCCATCGCCGCGGCGTTGCGGGCTCCGGTCTGGCCGCGATCTCCGAGCACCTTGATCAGGCGGTCCACCAGCTGCGGGGTGGCGTCGACGCGAGCGAGCAGCTCGGCGGCGACCTTCCGCACCCGCCAGCTGACGTCGTAGAGCGCGGCGACGAGCCCGTCGAGCGCCGCTTCCGACGCCCCCGCCTGCAGCAGCACCTGGTACCGCGCCTCAGCCGCTTCGTCTCCTTCGAGGGTGACTGGGCTCACGCGGCCGCCTCGCGCTCGACCAGCAGCGCCTTGACGTCGAGCATCAGCAACATCCTCGTGCCGAGGGTGCAGACTCCGAGCACGTGGGGTCGGCCGCCCTTCTTCGCCGAGAGGAGCGCCGGCTGAAGCGAATCGAGCGGCGCCTTGACGATCGAGTGGACCCCATCGACCCGGAGCGCGACCCGGGCGCCGCCGAGCTTGCAGAGCACCAGGCGCTCACGGGCGTGCGGCGCCGGGACCTCGGCGAGCAGCTGGCGGCGGACGTCCACCACCGGGATCACCACCCCGCGGAGGTTGATCACCCCCTCGACGTACTTCGGCGCGCGACGCACAGGGGTGATCACCGGCACGCCGAGGATCTCTTCGACCCTCATGATGTCGATGACGTACTCCTCGCTCCCGACCCAGAAGGCGCACAGCTGGGCAGGGTCGGGGTAGGGGCCCGCGCCGGCGTTCACGAGAGGGCCTCGGCGAGATCGAGGAGGATGTAGAGCGCGTCGCCCTTGCGCGCGAGCCCGGCGATCGCCTCGCGCGCCGAGGTGCCCGGCGGGGGCGGCTCGAACCGCGAGGGCAACAGCTTCACCACTTCGTCGACGCGGTCCACCAACACCCCCGCGTCGCCGTCGTCGTCGCGCACCAGCAGCACCCGGCAGGCGCGCGCCACGTCGGCCGGGCCGGTCACCACCGGGACCTGGGACAGCAACCCGAGCCGGTGCTTGACGTCGTAGACGGGCAGCACCTCGCCCCGGAGGTTCATCACGCCCAGCAGATCCTTCGAACCGTGCGGGACCTCGGTGAGCAGCGGCACCTTGACGATCTCCCGCACCGTGCCGATCGCCACCGCGTAGGTCTCGTCTTCGAGCACGAAGGCGAGAAACTCCTCGGGCTCCTCGGAGGCGATCGCCGGTGCCGCGGACGAAGGCTCGGCCTGCAACTGCTCGAGCGCGCCGACCTCCTCATCGGACCGGTAGAAGAACGCTTCGAGGAGGGCAGTGCGCGACACCGGCCCGGGTTTTAGCTCACCTGCGCGGTCCCGACGCGGGCGATATGCCGTCAGCCCGCCTGGCCGGCGCTGCGTGGGCGCAGCAACTCCTCGATCACCGAGGCGACGTCGAGCACCAGCACGGTGCGGCGGTTGCCCAGGTCCGTGGCGCCGGCGATACCAGGGATGTCCCGCAGCCGCCCGCCCAGGGGCTTGGT
>JAYVRT010000848.1:0-3824 GCA_043776025.1 Archangiaceae bacterium
CCCCGGGCAACCCGACGGGGAAGTTCTTCAGCTTCCGCAGCTTCACCGCGTCGATGGCGTGGAACACCTTCAGCGCCAGGGCCTGGTGACGGAAGACGCGCGCCTCGCCGCCCTCGCCCAGAAGGTCGGCGTCGGTGACGCGCACCCGCTTCTTGTCGAGGTAGAGGTCCATCAGCCGCTCCTGCGAATCAGCGCCACGGTGGTGTCGTCGTGGAGCACCTTATCTTTGCTCGCCATCACGTTGAGCCGGCGCTGCAGCGCCACCGGGTTGCGCCACACCTGCTTGTCGGCGCTGAACTTCTGCAGCGCCTCGGCCTGCCCCGAGAGTCCGTCGGTGGCGACCGCCAGCTGCTGCGCCTCGCCGGAGAAGTGAACCACCGGGACGCCCACCGCGCGCTTCGTCGACAGCAGCGATGTCGGCACCAGCCGATAGCCGGGGTAGTCGGGCGCGTTGTCCTCGGCGGCCACCAACACCTGGCCAACCCCGCCGTCGACGCTCCACAGCCCGTCGCCGACGCCGAACACCAGCGCCTTGCGGCCATCCATCACGGCGCAGACGCAGGTGAAGAGGAACTGCTCGCTCACCCAACCCGCGAGCGCCTCGTCTCTCATCGGAGCGACGATCTGCGCCATCCACTCCACCAGCGCGTCGATCGCCTTCGGGGCCAGCTGCGGGCCGACCCCGTACTCTCGCGCCAACACCGGCAGCTGCGCGGTGAGGAACCAGGCGCCCAGCCGCGCACCGACTTCGCTCGAGCTCCCGCTGCCGCAGCCATCGGTGACCACCGCCACCGCCACTTCGCGCTCGACGTTCGCGCCTACCCCGTCCTGGTTGTTGCGCAGCAGCCGGGTGTGTTCGCGGCCGGGCACCGACGCGGTGGTGAGCTGGAACTCGCTCATGATCGCGCCTTCCCGAACGCGGCGAGCTCGCACTGCTGCATCAGGGCCTGGGTGGCTGCTGAAAAAACGAGACCGCCCGCGCGGGCGGCCTCCGCCGACGAGGGGGCAGCTTGCGCGAGCCCGGTCAGAAGGAAGTAGCCCGACGGCGGCTGCTCCCCCTCTTGTCCGACGATGCCCACGGGGCGGGTGCCCCCCGGCTGCTCGCGTCGGAAAAGAACCGGCCTGCCCGGGACGCTCTGCTTCCCGCTGCCCACCTCGTTGGCGAACTTCATCGTCGCTCGACTGCCCGTCTGCGACAGCTTGTAGACCGCCGAGACGCGATCGCGCGTCAGCGGGGTGCCGGCGGTCTGGGCAACGAGGTAGCCCCCGTAGCCGTAGACCTGCTCGGCGGTGCCCACGCCCTCCTCCACCCGCAGGGCTTCGAACCGCGCCGTCTGCGCCGCGTCGAAGCTGTCCTCGAGGATGTGCACCGGCCGCAGCGACAGCTCGCGGGCGCGTTGGCAGGCGAAGCGGTACTGCGGCTCTTTGTCGCCCGAGTCGTAGCGGATGCTGTCGCCGCTGCCGCGCCGTTCGGCGATCAACCCCAGCGCCGCCGGGATCCCCGAGGCGATGGTGTCGAAGGTGTCGAGCAGGTAGCTGCTGCGCTGCGGCCGGCGCTCGCTCATCGCCCGGAACGCTGCCTCGTCGCTGCCGAAGCGCTGCACGTGCTCGTGGCCCATCGTCCCCACCGGCACCAGGTCGAGCTCGAACGCGCCGAGCACGCTCGAGGTGCGCTTGAGCCCCGCCGCCTTGCAGCCCTCGAGCGCGAGGCGGTGCTGCTCGACGCAGGACGCGGCGCGCAGCCCGACCTCGAACAGCCGCTTTGGATCGCCGACGATCCCCACCAACTCCTGCACCCGCGCGCGCACCCGCCGCACGTAGCCGTCGCTGTCCACGGTCATCGGCGGCGCCTTCACCCCCACCGCGTCGAGCGTCTGCTGCACCAACTGCAGCTGCTTCTCGCAGGTCACCGTCTTCACCGCGTCGGCGAGCCCCTCGGGGTTGAAGCGCGCCATCGTCGCCACCTGGATCCGGTAGCTCCACTGCAGCACCAGCGGCTCGAGCCACGAGACCAGCGCCGACGGGCCGGTGACGCTGAAGATCGGCTCGCGGTCGTAGAACACCGAGCCCCGGGGCAGCGCGCGGATCACCAGGTCGTTCTGCGAGATGATCGCCGCTTTGAAGCCCGCCCCCATCTCGTACTCGTTGCCGGCGAGGTAGGCGTAGTCCCAGGTGCGGGGCGTGGGGAGGATCGCGCGCAGCTCGGCCTCGAGATCGAAAGGAACCAGCTGCGCTCCGCCCTTGCGGTGCGAGTAGTAGAAGGTCTCGCGCCGAAGCGGCCAGCCGGCCTCGGCCATCGAGAGCTTGTAACCATCTGTCGCCAGCATCGAGGTGGACATCGCTCGCTCCCGTTAAAAGAGTATTAAACACCACAACAAGAGTCGTCAAGACTCTTTTGTCGATTTCCGGCGGTGCGCGCGACGATGCCTCCCCTGCCTGGGGACGACCAGCACCGATCCCCGGGCGCCCTGGGATCCGGCGGCATTACCAGCCCAAGATTCCGCCGAGGATTTGATTAGGAAATTTAATCGACGGTTCTGTGCCCCGGAGTTCCAGCCAAGTGGCTGTGTTCAGGACGTTAGTCCGCCAACAAGTAACCGAATTTACATTAACTGGAGCCCCGCCGCGCAACCACTGCCTACATCATCCGACAATGTGGGCATACGTAACCAGGTGCTGCAAAGGGGACTTTCCAATGAACGCCGCCACCACCGTCGAGAGAGTCGGATCGCTGTACGCCCGCTTCGGGCCGACGATCTACGCGCGCTGCCGCCGGCTGCTGCGCAACGCCTCGCTGGCGGAGGATGCGACCCAGGAGGTCTTCCTCAAGGTGCTGCGCCACATCGAGTCCGCGCCGGACGAGGTGGCAGTGCTCCCGTGGATCCACCGGATCACCACCAACCATTGCCTCAACCTGCTGCGCGACAGCCGCCGCCAGGCCGAGCCGATGGCGGTGGTCCCCGAGCAGCGCGACGACGACTTCGAGGACAGCGTGGTCTCGAAGGACTTCGCCGACCACGTGCTCGCCGAGACGCCCGACGAAGAGAAGACCCCCGCGGTGCTCTACCACCTGCGCGGCATGGAGCAGTCGAAGGTCGCCGCCACCCTCGGCGTCTCCCGGCGCACCGTGCTCTACCGGCTCTCCGCTTTCACCCGGCGGGCGCAGCGGCTCCAGGAGCTCGCCGAGCTGGCCTGAAGAAAGCCGCAGCCGCCCAGCGCAGAGCCCACTCCGTATTGCTCGATGCCCAACGACAAAGAGTCGGGTGGCACAACTGCGCACACCACAAGTGCGCGAGAATCGAGGGTCATGCCGTGGCGCAGCCTGTTGGCGGTCGGACTCTTCATCTGTGGCTGCTCCAGCGCACCGGCGGGGTCGGCGCTGAGCGTCACCGTCGCCTTCGGGCCGAACTCGCGCTCCGCCTGCGTCATCGTCGGCGTCCAGCTGCGAGACAGCCCGCAGACCTTCGAGACGAACAAGCCGCTCGCGCGAGGGACCAGGGGCCACTTGATCATCGGCGTCGAACCCACCAGCGCGCTCAAGGGGCGGGTGGTTCCCTATGTCCACGGCTTCGTCGCCACCGATTGCAGCGGCGCGTTCGTCGAAGAAGCGGTCTCGGCGGCCAACTTCGATCTCGACAAGGCCGGCATTCAGCAGGTCACGCTGACGCTGGACTCTCCGGTCAGCGACGGCGGCACCGACGGTGGGGGAGGTCCCGGAGGAGGAAGCGGCGGCGCAGGCGGCGGGTCAGCCGGTGGCGTGGGCGGCGGTTCAGCCGGTGGCGTGGGCGGCGGTTCAGCCGGTGGCGTGGGCGGCGGTTCAGCCG
>JAYVRT010000849.1:0-3808 GCA_043776025.1 Archangiaceae bacterium
CGCGCGGCGAGCTGGGCAGCGACGTCGCGCGCACCCTCGAGGATGAAGGTGTGGTGGCGGTCGGACGCCCAGGCGTACTTCTCCGCCAGCCCCTGGTAGACGAACACCGGCTTGTTCAGCTCCCGGCCGGCGAGCAGCGCGACGTCGAGCGCCGGGTTCTCGGTGGCGCGCATCGCGGTGCGCATCCAGTAGAGGACGTAGTCGCCCCCGCGGGGAACGCCGCTGCCCAGCGGCAGGGTCCGCGCCTGCAAGGAAGGGGGAAGGAAGTCGAAGCGCACGCGTCGGACCTTGATACCCTGCCGCGCTCGATGCTCCCAATCCTCACCGCGCTGATGCTGCTCACCGCCGGACGGCTCGATTCGCCGGTGACGGACCGCGCCGAGCGGCTGGCGAAGACGGCGCTCGCCCAGTCCTCCACCCCACGGGCGGCGGCGTCGATGATTCGGCTCCACGCGCTGCTCGACGAGGTGGACGACCTCAACCTCCTCGCCCAGCCCTACGCGATTCTCCTCGCGCGCCGGGGCACCGACCCCACGATTCGAAACCTCGCGCGCATCTTCTACGCCGACGTCGAGCGGGCGCGCGGCAGGACGACCAAGGCAATCGAAGTGCTCGAGCCGCTCGGCTTCGTCCAGGACTTCTGGGTCACCGGCGGGTTCGACAACGAGGGCAAGGGCGGCTGCGACACCGACTTCGGGCCCGAATCGGCGCTCGACCTCAAGGCCACCTACCCGGCGAAGGGGCGCGAGGTCGGCTGGAACAAGCTGCCCGCCCACACCGCCGACGGCTACGTCGACCTCTCGCTGGCGATCCGCCCCACCACCGAGGTCGTCGCCTACGCGCTGACGTTCCTCCAGGCGGACAAGGACACCAGCGTCGACCTCTCGCTGGGCACCTCGGGCGCTTTCCGGCTCTTCGTCAACGGAGTGAAGGTCGCCTCCGAGCGCCGCTACAACCAGCCGCGCATCGACCAGGCGCGGGTCCAGGTGAAGCTGCGCAAGGGCTTCAACCGGGTGCTGCTCAAGGTCTGCCAGGAGAACGGGCAGCTTGGCTTCTACCTGCGGCAGGAACGCTCGGCCGGCTCGCCCGGCTCGGCGAAGGTGGTGCTCCCCGACGCGGTGCCGCCGCCCGAGCGCGGGCCCAACCCCCAGCCCACCGCGCTGCCGACGCTGACCGACGCGATGCAGCGGCTGGTGAAGCAGTCGCCCGACGACGCGGGCCTGCGGGCTGACCTGGCGACGGTGCTCGCCTGGACCCGCGCCTGGGAAGAGCACGAGCACCTGCCGGCCACCGAGTCCGACGCCGCCGCGGCGATGGGCGACAAACAGCTGGCCGCTCCCAACGCGAAGCTCAAGGCCGCCGAGGTCGCCGAGCTGCACTTGATCGCCGCGACGCTCCAGGCGGAGGACGTCAACCTCAAGCGTCGCCACCTCGAGCGGGCGGTGGCGCTCGACCCCAGCTCGCCCTTTGCCCAGCTGTTCCTCGCCCAGCACGAGCTGCAGCAGGAGCACCCGGACCTCGCCCTGCCGGCCTTGAAGAAGCTGCTCGAGGCCCAGCCCCGCTACGGCGCCGCCCACGTGGCGCTCGTCCGCGCGCTCGACGAGCTGCACGACCGGGTGCAGGCCCAGCTGGTCGCCGAGGCCGCCTTCGCCGCGCTCCCGGTGCTGCCCCAGGTGGCGCGGGAGGCGGTCGCGGTCGCCCGCCGGCTCGACCGCTTCGACGAGGCGCAGGCCCGCGGCCGGATGTTGCTCGCGCTGCGCTTCGACGACCTCAACACCCGCCGGCTGCTCGCCTCGCTGCTGGCCGACCTGGGCAAGCCCGACGAGGCGGCGGAGCAGCTGAAGCGGGTGCTGACGATGGACCCCTACGACCTCAACTCCCGGCTGCGGCTCGCCGAGCTCGACGCCGCGAACGGCCACCCCGACGAAGGCGTCGCCGTCTTCGCCGACGCCCGCGCCTACGCTCCCGACGAGCCCGAGGTCCACGAGCGCGAGGGCCGCACCTTGCTGCACCTGAGCCGGCGGGAAGAGGCGCTCGCCGCGTTCAGTCGCGCGCTGGTGCTCAAGCCGAACAACCCCGCGCTCAAAGAGGTGATGCGCACGCTCAAGGGCGACGACACCACCCAGGGCACGAAGTGGGCGCTCGATTGGGCGGCGGACGCGAAGGCACTTCAACCCTCGACTGAGGACGCGATCTACCTCGCCGACGTCACCGCGGTGCGGGTGCAGACCTCGGGGCTCTCGGCGCGCTTTCAGCAGTTGGTGGTGAAGACGCTGACCCAGCGCGGGGTCGAGGCGTTCCGCCAGATGCCGATCACCTGGTCGCCCGACCGGCAGGAGGTGCGGGTGCTCAAGGCCCGCATCACCAAGCCCGACGGGAGCGTCGTCGACAGCTTCTCGGACAGCGACCGCAACATCAACGAGCCATGGACGGGGATGTATTACGACGCCCGCGCCCGCATCCTCTCGTTCCCCGCGCTCGCGCCGGGAGACGTGCTCGAGGTGCAGTGGCGGCTCGACGACACCGCCACCGACAACCTGCTGTCGGACTACTGGGGCGACACCGACTCGGTGCAGGCGACGTTTCCCAAGCGCCACTACCGCTACGTCGTCGAGATGCCGAAGCAGCGGCCGCTGTATTGGAACAAGGCCCGCCTGCCGGACTGGGTGAAGGTAAAAGAGGAAGAGGCCGAGGGCCGCTCCGTCTACCGCTTCGAGGCCAACGACGTGCCTCGCCTCGTGCCCGAGCCGCAGATGCCGGGCTGGGCGGAGATCGCCACCCTGCTCCACGTGTCGACGTACCAGACGTGGGACCAGGTCGGCCGCTACTACTGGGGCCTGGTGCGCGAGCAGTTGGTGCCCAACGACGAAGTGAAGAAGACGGTGGACGAGGTGCTCAAGGGCATCGACCGCAAGGACGAGCTGAAGGTGGTCCAGGCGATCTACGGCTTCGTCGTCACCCACACCCGCTACGTCGCGCTCGAGTTCGGGATCCACGGGTACAAGCCGTACCGGGTCGACCGGGTGCTGGCGCGGCGCTTCGGCGACTGCAAGGACAAGGCGTCGTTGATCACCGCGATGCTGAAGCTGGGCGGCGTCGACGCCCGGATGGTCCTGCTGCGGATGCGCTCGCTGGGAAAGCTCGACACCGAGCCGGCCTCGCTCGCGGCGTTCAACCACGCGATCGCCTACGTGCCGAAGTTCAACCTCTTCCTCGACGGCACCGCCGAGTTCTACGGCAGCCGGGAGCTCGCCAGCGCCGACCGCGACGCCAACGTGCTGGTGGTCGAGCCCGACGGCTCGAGCCGCTTCTTCACCACCCCGGAGACCACCGCCGAGGAGAACCCGACCGCGATGTCTTTCCAGGTGAAGCTCGCCGTCGACGGCAGCGCCGACGCGAAGGGGTTCCTCACCGTCGCCGGCCAGGGGGCTCCCGAGTACCGACGCGCCTACCAGGCGACCGCGACGCGGAAGAACACCTTCGAGCAGGCGTGGGCCCAGTCGTTTCCGGGGTTGAAGATTTCGGACGTGACGATGACCGACCCGACGAAGCTGGAGGAGCCGGTGCGGCTCGACTTCACGATGTTCACCCCCCGCTACGCCGAGGCCGGGCCGGGCAGCCTCCACTTCTTCCCCTTCGGCGCCGGCCGCTCGTACACCCAGGTGCTCGCGCCGCTGGCCGAGCGGAAGATGGACGTCGTCTTCTCCGGGCCCTGGCTCAACGCGTTTCATTTCTCCTACGCGCTGCCTCCCGGCTTCGCGCCGGTCGACCTGCCGCCCGAGGCGGTGCTCGAGTCGCCCTTCGGCCG
>JAYVRT010000850.1:0-13457 GCA_043776025.1 Archangiaceae bacterium
GAACATGCTGCCGGTGTTCGCCTCGGCGTGGAGCCCGAGCGAGCCGTCGGCGCGCTGGACGTTGAAGAAGTACGTCGTCATCCGCTGAACGCGGAACGGCTCCGGCTTCTTGCCGGTGAGGTGGCACAGCGCGAGGTACATCGGCAGCAGGAACATCGGGCCGCCGTAGTCGCCGGCCCAGCTGCCCCGCTCTTCCTGCCGCGCCGCGAGGTTCCCCAGCGCGCGCGTCATCGCCTCTTCGACCTGGATCGCCAGCAAGTCGGGGATGACCGGGGCTGACACCGTCGAGGGGGCCGACTGAAGCATGGGCCGTGGCCTAGCACCCCCGGCGCATTTCGTCATAGTGCGGGGCATGACCCGCGCGCTCGTGACCCTGACGCTCTGTGCCGCTCTCGCAGGGTGCAACTGCAGCCCGGACCCAGGCGGCAGCGGCGGAGGCAGCGGTGGAAACGGCGGCGGCGGAAAGGGCGGCGGTTCAGGGACGGGCGGAGGCAAAGGGACCGGCGGTGGCTCCGGCGCCGGCACCGGAGGCGGCAACGGCGCGGGGGGCGGCGGCGCGATGTGCGGGGTGCTCAAGGCGACCCTGCGCGACTTCAAGAGCGGCAGCCCCGCCGACTTCGAGAACAACAATGGCGGCACCGACCACGGCATCGTGAAGGCCCAGCTGGGCGCCGACCTCAAGCCCGTCTACGCGCCGGCGACCACCAGCCCGACCACCACCGGGAAGGCCAACTTCGACGCGTGGTACCGCGACACCCCCGGCGTCAACCAGACCTTCCAGACGCTGCTGCCGCTCGCCAACCCCGACGCCGGTGTCTTCACCTTCGACAGCGCTGCGTTCTTCCCGCTCGACGGCCAGGGGTTCGGCAACCAGGGCAACCCGCACAACTTCCACTTCACCACCGAGATCCACGCGACGTTTGCCTACAAGGGTGGCGAGCACTTCAGCTTCAGCGGTGACGATGACGTCTTCGTCTTCATCAACGGCCGGCTGGCGATCGACCTCGGCGGAATTCACGCGATGCAGTCGGCGTCGATCGACTTCGACGCCAAAGCGTCCCAGCTGGGCATCGTCAAGGGTGGCACCTATTCGTTCGACGCCTTCCACGCCGAGCGCCACACCACCGAGTCCAACTTCCACCTCGAGACGTCGATCGACTGCTTCGTGCCAGTGACGATCAACTGAAGAAAGTCCGGTTGGTTTGCGCACCGGACGCGGGTGGGGTGTGGAACACACGCCATGAACTCCAAGAACTTGATCCCGGCCGCGCTGCTGTCCCTCGGCCTGCTGCTGAGCGCGTGCTCTCCTGCCGCCGCCAATAAGTGCTCGCCTGACACCTGTGGAGGCTGCTGCGACCTCAATAACGTCTGCCAGCCGGGGAACTCGGCCGACCACTGCGGGAGCAAGGGCGGCTTCTGCGCCACCTGCTCGTCCTCGTTGACCTGCAGCGCAGGCAGTTGCACCAGCGGCTCAGGCGGCGGGAGCGGCGGGAGCGGCGGGAGCGGCGGGAGTGGCGGCAGCGGCGTCGGCGGCGGCAGCGGCGGCAGCGGCGTCGGTGGCGGCAGCGGCGTCGGTGGCGGCAGCGGCGTCGGTGGCGGCAGCGGTGTGGGCGGCGGCAGCGGCGTCGGCGGAGGCAGCGGCGGGAGTGGCGGCAGTGGCGTCGGCGGCGGCAGCGGAGTCGGTGGCGGCACCGGAGTCGGCGGCGGCAGCGGCGTCGGCGGCGGTAGCGCGCGCGACATCTCCGGGACTCGCGTCTACTCGCTGTTCACCGACACCGGATCGACGGTCTTCCCGGTCAACCTCACCACCACGGTCCTCAAGACCCACACCGAGAGCGCGGGCTCGTTCGTGTCGGTCACCGGCAGCGGCACCGCCGACGGCGGCTTCACGGTCTCCAGCGTTCCCGCCGGGCCGTACTACTTCCAGTTCCAGGCCTCCTACTTCACGCTCACCAACCAGAACTCGCTCGACCTCGGCGGGGCGATCATGGGACGCGCGGGCATCCGCCTGGCGACGTCGCCGACGATGCTCACCGTCAACGCCTCGGGGCTGACCTCGTGGCTGAGCAACAACAGCATCTCGCTCACCAGCACCAACATCGGCGTCGCGGTCGACTCGATCGAGCGCGACTTGAACTCCAACAGCCCCGATGGCGGCGCGACCAGCGCCACGCTCAACTTCGACTATGCGCTCGGCGGCGGCCGCTACCTCGTCGAGGCCACCGCCGGCGACAAGTTGGTGTTGATCCAGAACCAGGTGTTCGGGTCGCCCTCGCCGTACCTCAGCGCGCAGGCAGCGGCGACGGTCACCGGGCTGACCCAGGTCGCTGGACAGTCGAGCGTCATCAACGCCGTCTTCACGCCACTGGTGCAGCTGTCGCAGCCGGTCGACTGGCGGGTGACGTCGTTCGAGGGCTACCGCGCCGACGTCAACGCCGCGGCGACCACGTTGATCTCCCGGGCGATGTTCTACGGAGTCCAGGGCCAGACGGCGAGCGCGGGGGTGAGCGGCTACACCGCCACGCTCGTCTACATGCCGCTCAACGCCGGCTCGCCCGACCTCAACGGCAGCGTCACCTTCGGCAGCCCCTTCCCGTCGGGGGTGACGCTCGTCGGCACCTACGCCAGCTACTTCCAGGTGATGACCCAGGCGCCGGGCGCGACCGCGAGTCCCTACTACGCGGTCATCAGCCACACCGCGCCGCTCACCTCGCTCACCGGCGCAGTGCTGCCGACCATCAGCCCCCCGCGCACGCCGCAGGTCAACGGGCTCGCCGCCACCGCGCCGCTCTCGGGCGTCGGCACCACCCCGGTCATCACCTGGACTGCCCCGGCGCTCGGCACGCCGGATCGCTACCTGGTCAACTTCTACCAACTGGTCAACCAGGGCGGCGCCACCCGGCAGAACTTCGTCGCCAACGTCCGTCTCAAGGGCACGCGGATCCGCGTCCCGCCGGGGGTCTTCACCGCGGGCAACACCTACCTGGTGACCATCTGGGCCAACATCAACAGCGGCGTCGACGTCGAGAGCCGCCCCTTCGGCCAGGGCGCCACCGTGGACTACGCCGAGGTCGTCCTCGGCCAGCTCACGCCCTAACCAATCGACCGCAGCGGGTCGTGCTCGGAGATCAGCTTGCTGACCCGGGCGTCATCGATGCGCTTCACCAGCTTCGTCGCCTCGTGCTGGTCGCGCAGCGTCTTCGCCAGGCTCAACGACGAGCCGACGGAGAACAGCACCCCCATGCCCATGAACGCCTTCACCCAGAGGTCCGCGGGCAGGAACCAGATCCCGAGGAAGGTGACGCCGACGGAGATGACGAACGAGATCCACGTCTGGGCGACCCACGCGGCACTGTGCGACTCCTGAGCTTCGGGACGGGACATGATCGACTCCTTGGGTTCGGGTTGATGAGGGGATTAACGCGCGAAGCGTCAATTCCGGCGAGTCACCAGTTGTCTGACCATCGATGACCAATGGTTATCGACGCAGCAGCTTTCAGAACCCGGCTGAGACCTGCAGCAGGAAGGTGCGCCCGTACTGCGGCACCGCGCTCACGCTTGCTTCGCTCGCCACCGGAAGCATGTAGCGGGAATCGAGCAGGTTCTGCACCCCGGCGAAGTAGCGCAGGTGGCCGTAGTCGCCGGAGAGCCCAAAGTTGATCAACAAGGCCTCGCCGATGCCACCCCCGCGCGGCGACTGGTAGGTGACCTGCGCCGACAGCCGCAGCGCGCCTTCGTAGAGGGGCACCAGCGCCCGCAGCGACGCGAGGTGCACCGGAGCCTCGCGGCGGATGCTCGCCGCCGTCGGGTCCTTCTGGGGTCCGTCGATCATCACGAACGAGTAGGTCGCGTCGATCAGCGTGAAGCGACCGGGTTGCCAGCGGATCTCCGCCTCGGCGCCGAGCGCGGTGACCTGCGCTCCCGAAGTCTGGAATTGGTCGCACTGCACGGTCCCGATCGGGATTCCGCACGCCGGGGTCGGCAGCGCCTCCTTGTTGAGGACGATCAACTGGTTGATCAGATTGTAGTAGCCGGCCACCGAGATCCGCAGCTCCTCGGTGAGGTCGTGGCTGTGCTCGGCCTCGAAGGTGGTGATCGTCTCTGGCTGCAGCGCGCCCGCCTGCCGTTGGGACACGAGGTCGTCCTGAAAGTAGGTCTCGTAGATGTTGGGCGCGCGGAAGCTCTGTCCCACCACCAGCTTGCTCACCCCGCGGGAGTACGGCCTGCCGACGATGCCCAGCCGCGGAGAGATGGGGAGGATCGACAGGTCGAGGTACTTGTCGATGCGGACGCCGGCGGTGACGAAGAGCCGGGGGTGAATCTTCCACTCGTCGAGCAGGTAGCCGGAGACGAGGATCCGCTGATGCACGTCCTGCACCGGCGGGGCGATCGACTCGTAGACCTGGCTGCCCTGGCCTTCGGCGCCGGCCGAGAGGTAGTTCTCACCGACGACGGTGCCGGAGAACAGACGAATGCGCGCCCGCAGCTCCGCCCCGAGCCAGTCGCCGCCGCCCAGCTGTTCCCCGTAGGTGATCGGCCCCTCGTCGTTGTTGGCGTAGACGCCATGGAAGCGCGACGCGTCGTAGGAGATGCGCGCGCTGACCGCCACCCGCGAGAAGTCGTGGTCGTAGCGGAGCTCGGCGAACCCGCGGGAGTCGGTGTACTTCGTGCCCCCCAGGCCCAGCGTCGAGCCGGCGGGCGCCGAGGGGATCTCCTTGCGCCGCTGGTTCAGCTTCGCCGAGAGGGTGAAGCCGTGGGACTTGGCGCGCACCGTCGCGCCCAGGCTGCGCTCGCCGTCGAGGCCCTCGACGACGCCGCTGCTGCCGAAGTCGGTGAGCGCCGCGCCGGTGGACTGAAAGCCGGTCGCCGAGGCAATCACGCTCCCCGCGCTGCCCTGGAAGGCGCCGGTCAGACGGGCTCCGACGCCGCCTTCGCCGCCCGCCGCCAGCGTGCCTTCGACGTGGCGATCTCCCAGGTGCTCGCGGGGCACGATGTTGATCACCGCGAAGATCGCGCCCGTGCCGTAGAGAGTCGAACCCGGGCCGCGAATGACCTCGATGCGATCCACCTCGGTCAGGTCCACCTCGAGGTCGCGCGCCGAGTAGCCCTGGCCCGCCCAGATGTCGTTCATCACGTGGCCATCCCAGAGAATGGCGATGCGGGTGTTGAGGTCCCCCGGCGGAGAGAAGCCGCGCACTCCGATGTACGTGTAGATCCGATCGTTGGAGAGGAAGATGCCGCGCACCGCCTGCAGCGCCTCGGTGAGCGTCTGGTAGCCGAAGCTGCGCAGCTCCTCGCGGGTAATCACCGTCACGCTCGCGGGCGCGTCATCCACCGACAGCAGCGACTTCGAGGCCGCGCTCACCGCGGGCGGCAGGTAGCGCAGCTCGGCGGCCACGCGCTCCTCGGTGTCCTTGCCGACCTTCACCCGGGCGGTGAAGGCAGTCAGGTCCTGGGCGCTGACCTCGACGGTGTACTCGCCCTCGGTCAGCGAGAGGACGGTGGGGGTGAAGCCGCTCTCCTTGCCGTCGACGCGGACGAGCGCGTTCTCCCGGTTGGCGGTGACGATCACCTTCCCGGTCGGCCGGGGCAGGGGGGTCAGCGTCGCCTTGAGCGTCTCGAGGCCGTCGGGCTTGAGCTCCACCAGCAGCTGCTGCGAGGTGAAGCCCGGCGCGGTAATCACCAGCAGCTTCTGCCCGGGGATGAACGACAGCTTCGCCGGCAGCTTCGCCAGCTCCGGACCGTCGGGCGTCTCGCGGATGCTCGCGCCCACGGGGCTGCCGGTGAGCTCGACGCTGCCGAGGATCCGCTCCATCGTCAGCTTCACCTTGGTGTCGCGGCTCCTCGAGGCGGAGAGCTTCGCCTCCGCGTCGCGAAAGCCGGGCATCTTCAGCTTCGCGGTGTGCGCTCCGGGCGGGAGCGCGAGCGTCAGCGGCGCCCGGCCCCGGCTGCCGAGGTCCTCGCGATCGACGTACACATCCGCGCCCGGCGGCTCGCTGGAGATGGTGGCGAGCGCGACCTTTGGGGTCAGCCGGGCCAGCGCGCCCTTCACCTCGCGGGCGTCGTCGTCGGCCAGCTTCTGTCCCGACAGCTCGAAGTAGTAGCGGAAGGCCTCGTCGAAGCTCTTCAGCTGCTCGTAGCAGCGGGCGATGTTGAAGAGCACGTTGCGGTTGGGCACCAGCCGGTGGCTCAGCAGGTACCAGGCGAGCGCCTGCTCGTAGGACTTCTTCCCGTAGGCCTGGTTCCCCAGGGTGAAGGCGACGTCGGCCTCGTCGGCGGTGTTGTCCGCGCGCGCCGGGGCGCCGAGGAGGAGGAGTCCGACGCAACACAACCAGCCGAGCCGCTTCACGGCCGCGGATTGTGCAGCACCCGGCAGGTCGCGGCGAGGAATCCGACGCGGCAGTTGGCCCTTACGCCTCGGCGCCGATCAACGGGACGAAGCGCACCGCGATCAACTCCTCGGCCTTCCCGTCGACGATTCGCACCAGCGTCTGGTTCTCCTCGCCGACGGGCATCACCAGCCGGCCGTAGGGCGTCAGCTGGCGCAGCAGCGGGGCAGGGGTCTTCGCGCCAGCAGCGGCGACGGCGATCGCATCGAAGGGGGCGTGCTCCGGCCAGCCCAGGGTGCCGTCGCCACACTCGACGTGGACGTTGGCGTAGCCCAGCGCCGCGAGCGTCTTCGCCGCCTCGGTCGCCAGCCCGGGGTGACGCTCGAGGGTGAAGACCTCGGCGCACAGCTCACTGAACAGCGCCGCGGCGTACCCCGAGCCGGTGCCGACCTCGAGCACCCGGTCGGTCGCCCGCAGGAGCAGCGCCTGCGCCATCAGCGCGACGATGTACGGCTGGGAGATGGTCTGCCGCTGCGGCAGGGGCAGCGGCTCGTCGGTGTACGCGAGCTCGACCTGGCTCGGAGCGACGAACAGATGGCGCGGCACCCGGGCCATCGCCGCCAGCACCCGCGGGTCGGTGATGCCGCGCGACACCAGGTCCCGTTCGACCATCTCCAACCGGCGCTGGGAGTAGCGATCCACCTTCAGACGGTAACGCGGCGTTTGAGGCGCGCAACCAGCAGGGCCAGCAACCCCAACCCCGCGGAGCCACCGGCGTCGCAGCCGCACCCGCGCACCGGCGGAGCCTCGGGCGTCCAGCTCCACGGCTCGCGGCCCTCCTCCGGCGTCCAGGCGGAGAAGACAAAGTGCGCGCCGACCTTCTGGGGGGGAGTAGGGCTCGACGAGCCGACCCCGAGCGAGAGGTCCCCGGTCGGCAGGAAGAGGTGCAGCGCCTCGTCGTAGACGTGCAGCTCGAGCCCGTGGCTGGGCGAGGCGAGGTCGGCGAACAGCCTGTCCCCCTCGGCGTGGAGCCAGGTCGCGCCGCGCGCGGGCGCCAACAGGCTCAGCGTCCCGTCGCGGCCGACCTCGAACATCCCGAGGCCGTCGCCGCGGTCTCCCAGCAGCAGCACCCGGTCGCGGAAGGAGGTCACTGCCCGCGCCGACTTCAGCCCGGTCGAAGGTTTCTGCTCGACGCCGGCGGGGCTCGCGCTCCACAGCTGCACCTCGGCCCCGGCGCGGAAGAGGAAATAGAGGACGTCGCCGTTGGAGCTGAGGACGAATGGCACCTCTCCGGTGGCCCAGGTCTTCAGGTTCGTCACCGCGTCCGAAGCGGCGTGGCTCAGCGTCGTCGACCCGTCGGGCGCCGCCCAGATCAACCAGACACCGCTCGCCGCCCGCAGCTGGAGCCCCAGCGACTTCGCGCCGGGGACGTCGACCTTCTTCGTCCCCGCGGCAGTGCCGTCGGTGAACCAGAGCGCGGTCTGCGCGGCCACCACCGCCCGTCCGTCGGCGAGCGCGAGTGGATCGAGCACGCGGGTGACGGGGCCGAGGTCGCCGAGCATCGCCGTGCCCGCCGCGGTTCCGTCGGTGGCCCAGAGGATGCGCGGGGTGTCGCCGGTGAGGAGCACCGTCGTCTGCTTCAGCCGCACCGCCCGCGGGACCCGCGTCCCTGCGTCGAGCCCCTGCTTCTCTCCCGTGGCGAGCGACACCGCGCTCCCGCCCACGGCCTCCGCCACCAGCACCCGGTCGCCGGCGAAGCCGACCAGCCCGCCATCGGTGAAGCGCGTCGAGCCGTCCGGGGTCCCGTCGGTACGGAACACGCTCGGGCCGTTGGAGCCGGCGGTGAAGAACGCCTCGCTGCCGTGGAGGATCGCCGGCTGGGGCGACGAGCCGATCGGGTTCGCCGGCTTGAGGAACACCGTCTCGGGCGACTCCCCCGGGCGGATGCGGAAGGCGCCCAGCTCATTGACCACCAGGGCGATCAGGTTCAGCGCGCTCGAGTGGCCCCGGCCCCCGCGGTAGCCGAGGCGGTCGGTGAAGTTGAAGGGGAAGACGCCCTGAAGCACCGAGGTCCCGGTCGACGAACCATCCGTCTCGAGCACCTCGGCGGCGCCGTTCTCCACGCCGTCGGCGACGAACGCCTCGGGCCCGACGGTCATGATTCCAAAGGTGGGCCCCAGCAGCTTCGCCACCTGCTCGGTGCCTGCCGCCGTGCCGTCCGAGCCGAAGAGGTGGTGAATCCCCAGCGCGTCCTCGGCGCTGTAGAGCAGCCGGTTGCCGGAGACGCCGACGTGCTCGAGCCCCTGGGCGCCGGTGACGATCGTGCTCAGTCGCAACGTCGAGCCCGGCTCACCGGTGGACACCAGCAGCGACAGCCCCGCCGCGTCGGTGCGGAAGAAGAAGAGGTTGGCGCCGACCGTGGTCAGCCGTGCGCCGGGCGTGGGGTCGAGCTGAACGGGGACACCGGTCGCCTCGAAGCGCCACAGCCCCGAGGGGAGGCTCACCACCGCGCGCTCGCCCAACGCCGCCACCGGCTCGGAGCAGTGCTCGGCGGGATTCGGCATCGGCCGGGCCGTCGCGGAACGGACGTCGAGCCCACTGACGAGCAGCTGGCAGTGGTCCACCGGAAGGTCGTTGACCTCGATGAAGCGGTGGCCCGCGGTTACGGCGACCCAGACGAACTGACGCCGGTTGCCCCAAGGCGCCATCGCCGTACCCGAGGGCGTGCCGTCGCTGACCCAGACGTCGCCCCCCTTCATGAACAGCACCTGGTCTCCGGCGGCCATCAGCCGCAGCGTCTGGGTGCGGGTGTTGTCCACCGCGTCGGCGAGCTTGAAGGTGCCCTCGACCTTGCCGTCGGTGACCCACAGTTGGTTGGGGAACTCTTCCCCGACGTCGGTGGCGAGGAAGACGAGGCGGGCTCCGATGCGGGTCAGCTGCTGCGGGTTGCTGCCGCACGGCCCGGGGCAGAGGTCGACGATCAACGAGCGCTGGTTGTCGGAGGTGACGGTGAACAGCTCCGCGCCCCAGAAGTCATTCTCCACCACCAGCACGTTGGGGTCGGCGCCGGTGTCGACTTCGAGGAAGGTCTCGGAGTCGGTCGCCGCGCCCGGCTCGATGTCTTGCAGCAGCACCGGCTGGCCGCTCAGCGTCAAGGCGAGGAGCAGCGGGAGCATCGCCCGACAGTCTAACCCCACGGATCGCCCCGGCAGGTCGCCGATCTGCTGGAGCATCGCTGCGCCACTGGCCGCGACAGCGTCGCCGCGATCGGTCGCAGGCCGGCGCACTCAAGCGGCTGATTCGCGTTGGTGGACCACCTTCTGCAAGGCTCCCGCGACCCATGCGTGCGCCCCCTTTCGCCGCCGTGCTCATCTGCCTGGTTGGCTCCAGCGCGGCCTGCGCCCAGTCCCAGACCGCGCCGCCGCTGGTCTCGGTCGACGACGCCGCGCCGAGCGCGCCCCCAGCCCCGCCGCCGGTGGTTCCCCGGCTCGAAGAGGCCCCCACGGAAGAGCCGGCCGCGGTCGTGACCGAGCTGGACCTCGAGGCCCGCAGCGCCTGGCGGATTCACTTCTCGGCGGGCGGTGGGTTGATCGCCAGCTCCAGCGGCGGCACGACGAGCGGGTCCAACGAGTTCGGCGGGCTGATCTCCATCGGCAAGCCGCTCTACGAGGCGGAGCGCCACCGCTTCTACCAGTGGGTCACCGACACCCAGATCCTCATCGGCTACTCGCCCGGCACCAAGCGGGCGATGCTGGTGATGACGCCGACCATCGGCACCAACTTCTACCTCGGGCCGGTGTTCGGCCTCGAGTGGCACGTCGGCGGCGGCTTCGGCGCGATCCCCAGCGCACAGAGCAACCTCGGTATCGGCGTGGCGATCGAAGGGGCGATCTCCCTCCGCGTCTTCAGCGACGACCGCCGGCGGCTCAAGCTCGTCGCCTCGGACGTCGCGGTCCTGGGCTTCCTCACCTCGCGGGTGATCAGCTACTCGTCGGCGGCGGTGTCGATCGGCTTCGAGACGCCGCTCTGAACGACGGCCTCAGCGGGTGCGACGGCGCCCGAGGAGCCACAGCCCGAGCAGCGGCAGCAGCAACGTCCCACCCCCGGCGCTGCAGCCACCGCTGGTCTGAGGCTCGGGGCGCAGCGGTACGGTTCCCCCCTTGTCAGGCGGGTTGCCGGCGTCGGCGAGGGTCCCGTTCCCTGCGTCAGGCGGCGGCGCGATCGTCCCTGCGTCCGGCGGAGTCAGCGTGCCCGCGTCAGGCGGCGTGACGGTTCCCGAGTCCGGCGGTGTCACCGTCCCCGCGTCGGGCTTCGTCATCCCCGCATCGGCGACGCCCGCGTCGGGCACCACCGGCGGCGTCGGTGGCGTGCCGAAGCGCCAGATTCGGGAGATCGCCACCTCATCGAGCTCGCCGTTGAACGCGCCGTCGCCGTTGGGACAGGCGGTGCGCACCCCAGGAGCGCCCAGCGTCAGCTTGTCGAGCGTCCCTTCGAGCAGCGCCGGCGGCTTGACCACCCGCGCCGTCTCCACCCCGTTGACCCGGAAGGCCAGCGTGCCGCTGGCGGCGTCGTACTCGAACGCGACGTGGCTCCACTGGCCCAGCGGCACGGTCGCGGTCGAGAGCAGCTCGTAGACGATGCCGCCGGTGACGCGGACGCGCGCGTGGAACTCGCGGTCTTCCTCGAAGATCAGGCTGTAGCTGGGGCCCTTGGCGAGAATGTTTCGGTAGTTGTTGTTCGCGTCGCAGTTCGGATCCGCCGCCGGCTTCACCCGCAGCTCGAGGGTGATCGCGTTCACCGGGTTCAAGCTGCTCGCGTGCGCCACCTCGATGCGTCCCGAGACGCCGTCGAGGACCACCGCCTTGCCCAGCGCGCCGTTGTTCTTCAGCGGGAAGCTCGCCCCGCCCATCAGCTTGCCGGTGTTGGAGTAGCCGCTGCTGTCGGCGGTGCGGGTGAGGTCGAACGCGCCGGTGTTGTTCACCAGCTCGTTGAGGTGCCAGAGCCCGGCGTAGCGGCCGTCGAGCGCGTCGTCGAACACCAGCTCGGTGTAGTTGCTGGTGTTGCTGCCGAAGAACGGCCAGACGTCGGCGCCGGCCGTGACCGGCAGCGGCGTGGCGTTCAGCGGCCCGGGGGAGGTGAAGAACAGCCGCACCGTCTGGTCGGTGTCCGGGTTCACCGCGCCGTCGATGTGCGCCAGCTGCCAGTTGGTCGGGTAGCCAATCACCGAGAGCGCGTTGCGCCGCGGGCCGCACCCGGGCGGATCCTCCGGCGGGCCGACGACCCGGCACGGCATGTTGGTCGCGGTGAAGTTGATCGCCTCGCCGTTGGGGAAGATCCACGGGTAGGCGCCGTTGAAAATCTGCCCGTTGGTGAAGGCGACGCCGTCCGCGCCTCGCAACGGCCGCTCGGCGAGCTTGTACTTGCCGATGAGGTTGGGGTCGGTCGCCATCGCGGTGATCGACTTCGGCGCGCTCCAGCCGGCGAGCGCGCAGGGCGTCGGGTTGTAGGAATAGACCAGGGTGTCGATCGCCCCGGTGTTGTTCGGGTGGCCTTGCCAGACGAAGAGCTTGCCATCCTTGGTGATGGTCGCCTCGAGGCCGCGCAGCGTCGGCTGCAGCGGCGTCATCGAAGCGTCGAGCCAGCTGAAGCTGTCGATCGCCGAGGTGGCGGTGTTGGGGTTGCTCACGATCACCTGCAGCCGCCGCCGCCGGAAGATGTCGTTGGGCGGGGGCGCGAGCGCGTCGGAGTCGATCACGACCTCCTCGTAGCAGGCGAAGGCGCCGGTGGCGTTCGGGCTGCCATTGGAGTTGCACTTCGTCGGCTGCGTCGTCTCCTCGCACAGCGCCAGCGCGTTCTCGGTGTGCTGGTCGAGCTGCACCAGCGGCGAGTTGCTGAAGGCGGCGCTGACACTGGGGAGGCTGGCGGTGACGTTCACGCCCTGCGGCTTGAGCAGCACCGCCTCCCAGCCGGCGTTGCGGCGAATGACGAACAGCCGGCCATCGCCGCTGATGTTGTGGCCGTTGCCTCCCAGCGGGCTGGGCACAGAGAAGGGGCTGGTCGCCGCCTCGGAAGACGCGGCGAGGAGCATCAGGCTGCAGAGAAGTCGGTTCAAACGGCCCCCGGAGCGCGGGCCCCCTTTGAGTAACGCCTCGGGCTGTAGCACAACCCCGTGCGCGGATGAGAATCGGGCTCCCCCTCGCGGTGTGCTGGCTGGCGCTGAGCGCGTGCGGGCCGAGCTCCGCGCGGGACGCCGGCTCGCCCGACGCGGGTCCCGCTGACGCCGGCGTGATTCCCCCCGTGAAGTTCGACCACAGCCTCTTCTGGGCCGACCCGGTGCTGCTCGATGACCCGCAGGTCGTCTCCTTCGCCAAGGTCCTCGGCATCGTCGCCCCGGACGGTCACGGCGGCCGGCTGCTCGATCGCTGGTTTCACCGCTTCGCCACCACCGCCCACTCGGAGCGCGCGCTCCCCGCGCAGTTCATCGACGGCATCGCCGCGGCCCAGGGCGCCGACCCGTCGCTCTGGGCGCTCGGCGGGCTGCCGTTCAAGGTCACCGGCGTGCACAACCGCATCGACCTCGCCGACCTCTCACCCGGCGGACACTGCGGAGAGCTGCGGGTCTCGGTGGCGAGCACCGACGTCACGCTCCAGCCGTTTCACCTGCTCTTCCTCTTCCGCCAGCCGGCGCAGGCCGACGACGCCGACGCGGCGGGGGTCCACTGCGCGGGCACGGCGCGGCGCTGGGCGGAGCTGTCGCTGCTCGAGGGCGAGGCGCTGCGCGCCGCGGTGAAGCAGACCTGGGCCATGGGCTTCGCCCGCGACCGCTTCCTCCTCGCCGAGAGCGTCGAGTTCACCCTCGCCCCCTGGGAGTGGCGGCAGTGGCTCCCCACGCCCGACGGCACCGGCGCCCTCCCGTTCGTCTTCGAGAACCCGCCGCTGTTTCAGCAGGTGAACGTCGACGCCCTCAACCCGCCCGGCGCGCTGCGCGACGACTTCCTCGCGTGGGTGAAGGACAACGCTCCGGCGCTCGACGCGCGGACGCTGCTGCTGCCGGAGAAGTACCGCGGCCAGTCGGTGCGGGTGACCCAGGGCGTGGTCCGGGTGCCGCTGTCGCTCGCCGGGCTCGAC
>JAYVRT010000851.1:0-13407 GCA_043776025.1 Archangiaceae bacterium
TCCTGCTCGCCGACGATGCGCCCACGGGCGCCGCTGCGCTGCAGCTCGACGACGCGGTCCACCATCAGCATCGGCGGCGCTGGCAGGCGAATGAACTCCGGCGGGGCGTCGTCCACCAGGTTCCCCTGGGAGAGAGAGAAGAGCTCTTCCTTCGAGTAGGTGCCGCGCTCGATGAACTCCGCGTGTCGCATCAGGCCCCCACCTCGATCTGCAGCCCGGCCCAGGTGAGCCCGGACCCGACCACCACCAGCAGAATCGTGTCGCCGTCGGTCAGCTTGTCCCACCGCTGGGAGAGCACGCTCGGCGCGCCGGCGGCCCCGGTGTTGCCGAAGTCGGCGACGTTGTGAAAGTGGTTCTCGGGCGCGATCGACGCGCGGCTGGTCACCGACTCGAGCATCAGCCCGTTGGCCTGGTGGCCGATGAAGCGGATTTGCCCGCCCGTCTTCGCCGCCCGCTCCTTCGCGTTGGGCAGCAACTGCTCGAGGCAGGCGATGGTGGTCTTGATCGCGAACCGCTGCACCGCGCTGCCGTTCTGGGCGAAGTGGCCGAAGCGGGGAATGGTCACGTGGGCCCAGCCCGCGGGCGACGAGTTGAGCAGGGTGTGGGTGATCTTCAGCCGCGACGGCACCTCGGAAGAGACGACCGCGGCGCTGGTGGCGTCGCCCCAGAGGACCGCCGCCGAGCGGTCCTTGTAGTCGACGACCCGGGTGGTGTTCTCCGGGTTGACCACCAGCACGTAGCGCGGCAGCCCGCTCATCGCCTTGAGCAGGTGCAGCTGGGCCCCGAAGCTGGAGCAGGCGGAGTTGATGTCGAAGGCAATCGCCTCGATGCCGAGCGCGGCGGCGATCCGCGAAGCCTCGGAAGGGATCAGCATCTCCGGGCTGCAGCCGCCGCAGATGACCATCCCGATGTCGGCGGGCTTCAAGCCCGCGCGCTCGAGCGCGTGGAGCGCGGCGCGGCGCCCGGTCTCGACGTTGTTGTACATCGCCGCTTCCTGCCCGGCCCGCGGGTCGGCGTTGCGGGTGGTGCGGATGTAGTCGATCGGCAGCACGGTGCGCCGGGTGCGGATGCCGACGCGATCGACGATCCACTCGTCGGAGGTCCCGATGTCGAGCTCCTCGAGCAGCTTGTTGTCGAGGACGTTCTCGGGGTGAAAGTGCCCGACGCCGTGGAGGTAGAGGGCGCTCATCCGGCGACGCGCTCTCCGCCGTCGCAGCGCAGCAGCGCGCCGTTGACCCAGTGCGCCTCGTCGGTGCACAGCAGGCAGATGAAGTCCGCCACGTCCTCGGGGGTCGTCAAACGCCCCAGCGGATTCTTGAGGCGGGCCTCGGCCTTCATCCGATCGCTGCCGGGAATCAGCCGCAGCGCCGGGGTGTCGGTGACGCCCGCCTGGACGATGTTCGAGCGCACCCCATACGGCCCCAGCTCGACCGCGAGCGCGCGGGAGACCGACTCGAGCGCCACCTTCGCCGCCGCCACCGCCGCGTAGCCGCGCCAGGCGATCTCGTTGCCTTCGCTGGTCATCCCCAGCACCCGGGCGTCGGAGGCGAACAGCTTTCGAGCCAGGACGTCCTGCACCCAGGTCACCAGGCTGGTGCCCATGCTGTAGACGGTGCGGGCGAAGTCTTCGTCTTCCAGCACCGCGTCGGAGTCGTTCGGAACCGGGGCGACGATCGACGCCAGCGCGTCGGCCTCACCCGAGCCAAAGGCAGTTCGCACCGCCTCGGTGAGCGCCGCGGCGGTGATTCCCAACTGGCGGGCGAGCTGTGCGCGCGCCTGGGCGCCAAAGTCGGTGCCCTTCGCCTGTGCCACGGGCTTCAGGTTTCCGAACGCAATCGAATGCATCAGCAGCCGCACCCGGCCAGTGCCTTCGAGCTTTGCCGCGAGCGCGTCGAGCGCGGTCTTCCGGCCTTCGATCGACAGCGCGTCGACGTTGACCGTGAGGAAGCCGCCGCCTTCTTTGCGGATCTCCTCGAAGCGGGCCTCGATCGCCGGCATCGCGCCTCTGCGATCGCGGTGCACCACCGCGACGTTCATCCCATGCCGCGCGAGCTTCTGCGCCGCCGCGAGCCCGAAGCCGCTCGAGCCCCCGAGGATCAAGGCCCAGTGGGTGGAATCGAAGCGGACGCTCACGCCCGGCTCCGCGCGCAGCGGCGCTTACCCGGCGAATAATCCGAAGGCCCCGACGTGCTCTGCGAGCCTCCCGGGAAGACGTTGGCAGTGGTCACGTCCCCTTGCGAGTAGCATGCAGATTGTCACGCCTTGACCACGGGCAATGTGCCGCGCCGCGCCAAGTGCTCGTCTTCCATCGCTTTCAGCTTGTTGATCACCTGACGCGACAGGTCACGGATGGCCCGCAGGCCCTGCTGGTCGGTGACCGGCTCGAGGATCTCCACCTTCAGCGACACGGTGTCGCCGTAGGGGGGAACGCCGCTCTCGTGCTCCTGGCGGGAGCCGCGCAGGTAGCAGCAAAGCACCTGGGGCCGCTCGAGGTCCTTGAGGATCTGCCCGACGCCGTAGGTGACAGTGGCGGGGTCGATGCGTCCAGTCCGGCTGCGCGCCCCTTCGGGGAACAGCGTGCAGACCTCTCCGCTTTGCACCAGCCAGCGAATCTTGTTGAGCACCGCCTTGCGGTGGCCCTCGTCTCCGCCCCGGTCGATCGGCAGCGTCTTGCCGAAGAAGACAATCGCCTTGAGGAAGAGGTTGGCGTTGAGGTGCTCGATCGCCGCCACGTTCCAGGAGAAGCGCTCGAAGTGCAGCAGGTACTCCCGCAGCGGGGCGAAGGCCCAGTGGAGGTAGGCCGAGTCGACCATCGTCAGGTGGTTGCAGCAGATGACCGTCGGGCGCCCGCTGCGCAAGGCTTCGCGGTAGATGCGGCGCGCTTCGGCGACGCCGTCGAGCCGGTTGTTGCGGAGGATCCGCATCGTGAACACCGAGCAGGGGCCGACGATCGCGAACATCGCCCAACCGACGATGCGCTGCAGCCGGAGCCAGATCCGCTCGCTTCGGGTGAGGGGGGTGGTGGCCATGCTCGACGGGGGCGCACCTTACCTGCCCGCCCGCTTTGCCTCATCTGTGACAATTCGCCCCGTTCCTCGAGCTCCAGTCGCCCGGTTCGCTGGCCCCGCGTTTGCTCAAGGAAAGGGGGTGTCCACCGCCCCTGTCCCTTCCTCGCTCGACGTCCACCCGCTCGGAGTTCCCCATCGGGGCCTCGAGGCGCTCAAGGTGAAGATCGCGCACAACCTCAAGCTCGGCGTCGTCCCCTTTGCGAAGCGGAGCGTCGAGTTCGCGGCCTCCGAGCTGCGCAGCCGCATCGCGTTTCGCTCCGCCGCAAGGCTCGGGGTGGGCGTGCGCATCGTCGGGCGGCCGCTGAAGCTCACCAACAACGGCGGCGTGCTCGTCATCGAAGACGACGTGGTGTTCGCGGCTCCGGTGACTTCGATCTTCCTCGACCTGCTGCCTGGCGCTCAGCTGACGATCGGCGCCCAGACCTACTTCAATGACGCGGTGTGGGTGGGGTGCACCGGGCGGATCTCCATCGGCCGCCGGGTGCTGATTGGCCCCGGGGTGCGGCTGATCGACAACGCTTACCACGGCACCTATCAACGACGCGTGATGCCGGTCTCCAGGCCCATCGTCATCGAGGACGACGTGTGGATCGCCTCGGACAGCATCATCCTCCCGGGGGTCACCGTCGGCCGGGGCTCGATCATCGGAGCGCACTCGGTGGTGCTCCGCGATGTGCCGCCCTTCACCATCGTGGCCGGGAATCCTGCGAAGCAAGTCCAGTCCCTCAATCCGGCGGCGTTCCCATCGGCGGCCTGAACTTTCAGGGCAGCGCGCGCACGCTCTGAACGTCCATCTGAAGGAACTGGCCGTCAAACGGCTTCGGCGCCGGAGCGACGTCGGGAATGACGAACGCGCCGCCGTCGACGTCGCGGTTTCGAATCTCACTGCGGTTGCCGTCGACCGCGCTGGCGAAGAGCGTGAACGTCGCACCCCCGTTGGCTTTGACGGTGAGCAGTTCGTCGACCGGGTGACACACGTACTCCCCGCTCGCGCCGCGGTTGACGTGCCAGGTCGCGGCGGGCGCGCTGATCTGCAGCCGGTAGATGTTCCACGCGTCGTCGACCGGAGTCGCCCCGAGGGTCAGCGTCGAGCCCTGGTTGACGCCGCCGATGTACTGCTTCGTCTCGAGGACTCCGCGCAAGTGGAGCACGATTTCGTACAGCTGCAGAGGAGAGCCGCCCAGCTTCGTCGAGCGGGTGACGTCGGCGGTGGTGATGCAAACGTACTCGGGAGCGGAGACGTACGGCATCACGCAGGGCAGCTCCCAGCGCAGCCCGGAGAGCGTCACGGCGATCGAGCGGCAGACGCCGCCGTCGAGCTCGAAGCCCTCCTCGCACCGGCACGCGCCGCCGACACACTGGCTGTTCGCTGGGCAGAGCACGGCGTCGCACGCGCCCGCGCCGGCGTCGGGGAGACCGGAGTCAGGAACGCCCGAGTCGGCGGGCTCGGGCGTCGAGCGGTAAACGTCGCTGCGGCCGCAGCCGGCGAGCCCGAGGAGGCTGGTGGCGGCCAGCGCCCACCGCATCCGCGTCATCGGGAGAGCTCGGTGAGCGTCACCACGAGCTCATCGCGGGTCAGGGTGTTCCCTCGCGGCTGGGCGTCCTCGGCATAGTGGTAGGTGAGCGACAGCCGCCGTGTCCCCGGTGGCAGGTCGACGCGCACCGGGACACCCGGCTCGAGTGAGCTGTCGGCCTGGAGCCGCTGGTGCACCGAGCCATCGCCGTGCTCCTCGAGGACGAACGTCTTTCCGAAACGGGCGATCTCTACCCCGTCGGCCCAGAGCACGAGGTGGCGGAAGACGTCGCCAGTGGGGAAGCGATGCCCGACACCCTGCGCCTGGAGCACCGCCACCGGCCCCCGCGCGGTGCGGACCCACTCGAGCCGGGCCGCGGCACGGAGCACGTCGAGGTCGAACGCCCCCCTCAGGTCGTGTGTGCCGCCGCGCATGTGGCAGCTCTGGCAGGTGCCCTGCCCTCCACCGGCCTCCCAGCGTTTCCACTCGGAGCCGGTGGTCTGCATCGACTCCGAGGTGAGCCTCGTCTTTCCGTCGGCGACCTCGTGGGCCTGGAACTCGTGGCAGGCAAAGCAGAAGTCGGACCGGGCGAGCGACGGGTCCACCCGCTGCGGGTGGCTGCCGGTGTCGGCCTGGGCGCGAGCGACGAGCACCTCGCCCTCGCGCAGGTGGCAGGTGACGCAGGTGATGCCCTCGTGGGCGAGCGCTCCCGGGGGCAGCGCCTGGGGCGAGCGGGTGGCGAGCAACTCCCTCCGCGCCCGCCGCACCTCTTGGGCCTGCTCGATCAACGGCGCGTGACAGTTCACGCAGCGTGCGTGGGGCTCGCTGGCGAAGCCATTGAGGAAGAGCCGGTTCGTCATCGCGCCCGCGTGCCTCGACGCCGCCCACTGCTGTCCTTCGACGCGGTGGCACCGGACGCACGCACTCGCTGGCTGCACACCTTCGAGCGAGACAGGCGCGAGGAAGTCGCTGAAGAGCGCCGCTGCCGGCCGCGGGTCAGCGTGGAGCAACAGCGCGAGGAGGACCGTTGGGGCCACTTACGAGCGCGGCGCGGCGAGTGCGCGAATCTTCTCAACCCAGATGCCGTCGCTCTCGAGGCTCGGACCACCGATGACCTCGGACCGATCTGCCACCACCTCGCTGTCGATCGCCCTTACTTTTTCGTCTTCCCAGACGCGGTGGACCACGCCGACGGTCAGCGACTTGAGGTAATCGTCGTCGACGCTCGCCTGCGTCGCCAGACGCTGCAGCCGGCCCCCGGCCAGCTCGGCGAGCAGCCAGGTGGTCTCGGTGGTGGTGGTGCGGTCGGCGGTGACGACCACGTGCCCCAGGAGCACCTTCTTGGGATCCGTCGCGGTGCCGTCGAGCAACAGCACGTTCGAGAGCGACTCGGCGTGGCCGAACCCCATGTCGTTGTCCTGGATCACCGGGGCGACGCTGCCAAATCCCTTCGCTTCGAACAGCGTCGCGTCCCCGAGGTGAACGAGCGTTGCGAGCGTTGCGAGCGTTGCGAGCTTCTCGGCCAGCGGTACTCCGTCGGGGAGGTGCTCCCTGGCCTTGGTCTCGACCTGGTAGAAACGCCCTGTCTTCGGCACCCCGGCGCGCGCGAGCTTGTTCAGCTCGAGGACCAACTTCTGGTCCGCCTCCGCGAGCCCCCCCGGTACTTTGCCCTTCGCGAGCTGGGCCGAGAGCTCGACGTAGTCCTTCGCGGCGGCTCCGATCGCGACGTCGTCTGGTCGCGAGGTCACGCTCTGCCAGTGCGCGGTGACGCGCGTCTGCTCGTTTGTCGCGGCGAACTTGTTCGAGGCCCAGGGGAATTCGGGCGGGAGGCTGGCGAAGTACTTCGCGTTGTCGAGGCGGTCTCTCTTCCAGGCAGCGAGCGCCTTCTTCTTCCCGTCTTCGACGGCTTTCAAATACGGTACGTCGCTATCGACGAAGACCTGGAGGTCGCTGAGGCAGGTGTCGTTGTAGACTTTGCCCGGGTGGACGCTGTCGATCTGCAGCAGCACCTGCCCGACGCCCGCGGTGACCGGCAGGTCGAACTGCTGCGGCCCCATCTTCTTCTCCAGCGTCAGTTGCTTCCTGGCCGACTCCTTTCCCGAGGGCCCGAGGATCCGAATGGTGACCTCCTTGGGGGCGCCGTTGGCGGCGAGCAATGCCTTCGACTTCTGGTAGCCATTGAAGATGACCAACCGCACGGCGCGCGCCGACTTCAGCGCCGAGACCGGGATGGTGAGCTTCTCTCCGATGCCGACGCCTTCCGCGCCCTCGACCCAGGCGGTCTTCGGGTCATCGTCGAGCGCGTAGCTGGGGTGGTAGTTCTCCTCGTACTTGTTCCAGTTGCTCTTGAGGAAACTCGAGGCAGTGGCGCTCTCGGCGTAGAGGCGCTGGAAGCCGCCGGCGACGGCGAGCGAGGGCAGGAGGCTGATCAGCGGGACCAGTTTCTTCATGGCGGCGGACCATACCCTGCCAATGGTTTGCGATTCCCCGGTTGACGATTGGGCCGGTTGACGATTGGGCGGCCGGTTTTTTGCCCTCGAAATTGCTGGCCCTACCATTGGGCAATGCGCGGAATCGTCAACCAGGTCCTCGAGCGGCTGCTCGAATCGGAACAGCAAGTGTCCAGCACCCAGCTCGCAAAGGCGGCGGGGATTTCCCGGCAAGCCGCCCACAAACAACTGCGGCGGCTGGTCGGACTCGGAGTCCTCGGCGCCGAGGGGAACGCGCGCGCGTGCCGCTACCGGCGTGTCGCGGCGCCGCCGGTTCAGCTGCGGACGAAGCTCGACGTGGCGTCGGCGGGCTCGGTGTACCGGCTGTCGGCGCGGTTGCTGCTCGACGGCATCGAGTCGGGCGAGGTGACGCTCAACTTCACGGGGGTCGTCGACGTCGGTGAGGAGTTCCTCGATGAGGTGTTCCTCGTGTGGGCGCCGGCGCACCCGCGCGTCAGCCTGCGCGTCGTTCACCTGCCGACCCAGTTCGCCCACCTCATCCTCGACCTCGCGCGCCGCAACCGCGAGGTGCGGGCTGCGCCGCGCGTCGAAGCGGTCTGATTCGCCTGTTGCGACTGCCACTCCACCGAGACGACGGGCCGCGGTCCTCGAACGTCGCGCCCGCTTCGTGGGCGGTCCGCCGCGAGGTGAGCGGGCGGCGGCACCTCTGCCGCTGCATCCGACGGCCAGCCTGTCGGACGCCGGGCATCTGGCGGTGGTGGTTTGGGCGCAGGGCCCGCGGCTGACGAGTTGGGGTTTGCGCGAACGGCGTCGAGCGCGAAGCCTCGCGCCTGGTCCGGACACGCAGGTACTCCAGAGCAGGCAGGGAAAGGGGGGCTGGGCTCCCGTGGCTCGGCCGCTCTTCGGAGACAGGCGCACTTCGTTCTGGAGTCGCAGCGCTCCGGAGCCGCCTGGTCACGTCGCCCCCGTGTAGGCCGTGTAGGGAGGGGGCGGGCGGAGGTCGCGAAGGGGGTGTTTATTAAATTTAATATACACCCCTCGCGCGTCTCTGCCCTCCCCCCCACCCCTTGATAGATTCGCCCAATGGCAGCGGGCTTTGCCCCACGACTTCGCGCGGCTCCGGAGCCTGCCGCACCAGGATTAGGCCCGCCGGTCTCCGAGGAGCGGCCGCGCCACGGCCTATCCGACGCGCGGGTACGACTCGCACCCGGTGCACCCGCCTGCTTTTCCCTGCCAACGCCGAGCCGCCGCACCGCTCGAAGCGGTCGCCCTCGCCAATCAGCCGTTGGCGTCTTGGGCCGCGCCCGCGTCCGGCGCCACCGGGGGCAACCTCCGCGGCGGCAACACCACCTGCGCCGGCAGCGGACACTGCGTGCACGGCCCACGCAGCGGAATGTTCAGCGTCCGCCCGACGCGCAGCTGCGTGTCCGCCAGCCCGTTGGCCTTCTGAATCAACTTCACCCCGCTCCCGTAGCGCTGCGCGAGGTGCCCGAGCGTGTCGCCCTTCTGCACCCGATGAACCACGATGTTCTCGTCGGCCCGCTTCGCCAGCAGCGGCTGAATCCGCCACCCCAGCTCCTGCGAGCGCGCGGAGAAGAACCGGACGTGGAAGTGGTCTCGATGGTGCCTCGCATGTTGCAGCAGCGAGTCGGCGCCGGCGTGAAACAGACTGTCGAGCCAGGCGCGGTCTTCCCCGATGCCGAGCGCGTAGTCGTAGAGAACCTTCTGCACCCGGTAGTCGAGGAGGATCAACTGGGTGTCCGTCTGGGTCGCGATCGCCTTGATGAACGCCCAGTTCGCCGGGAGGTCCATCGCCTTCTCCCGCGCGACCTTGAGCGAGCCCGGGTCGAAGCCCTCGCGGTAGTAGAAGCCGATGTCGACGTCGCGGCCCGACTGGTGGCTGTGGTGGGGCCGCAGGTAGCCGCCCTCCTTCTTCCCGATGTGATTCACCCGCAGCGGCGGCGAGCTGGGCAACTGCTCCCGCACCGCCCGCGCGACGAGCACCAACGAATCCACCGTCTCCTGCGTGCCCCAGGCGAACTGGGGCACCACCGCGAACCACGCCTCGCCGCTGGGGAGCTCGACGCCGTTGATCAACCGCCCCGCCTCCGCAAAGCCCACCGAGATCGACCCCAGCGACTTCACGTCTCCGACCCACGCCTCGAGCAGCGCGTCGTCGGTCAGGTCCGCCGTGTAGTGCAGCCCTCCGTCGCCGGCCTCGACGTGCTTCCCCGCCTCGGACTCGACGTCCACGCTGTCGGCGACCTCGTCACCACCATCGGCTTCGTCGGGCTCGACCTCACCCGCGTCACCCGGCTCCGCCTGCGCCGTGCGCCCCAGCGCCGCGAGCACCACCGGGCCCCCGGCATCGGTCCGCTCCGCGGCCTGCGCGGGCACTGCGACGACGGCCAACAGCACCAGAGGGAAAGACCAGGTCACCAACGGAGCCGGAACCTTACACCGCCGCTCACCACGCGCCGGAGTGCACCGGAGCCGCGGCCACCGTCACCCGGCGACCGAAGACCGCGAGCACCCGGTTGACGACGTCGAGGCGAATCGTCGGCTTGCCCCGCTCGAGATCCCACACCGCGCGGGGGCCGACCCCGGCGCGCACCGCCAGCTGGCGCTGCGTCAGACGCTGCTGCTGCCGGAGCGCACGCACCAACCCGGCGACGTTGCCTTCATCGAAGACGGAGCTCATCCCCCGACGGTATCCCGATCGGGAGAGGCTCCAAGAAAACCACCCTGCCTCAGAAGTTCTCGTGCACCAGCGACTTCTCGAGGCGGGGGTCGTTGACGCCGACGACCTTGTTGCGCACCAGGAAGTACGAGAACACCGCGAGGAACGCGCCGCCGACGCCGAGCAGCGCGGTGAAGTCGCTGAGCGCGGGCGCGAAGACCGCTTCCTTCGGCGTCTCCCCGTGGGTGCCGAAGTTCGGGAGGATCAGCCAGTAGAGGTCGATGAGGTGGACGCAGAGGATCCACACCGCCCCGACCGCGAGCAGCGTCCGGTTCCGCTTCACCTGCCGTGAGATCAGATAGAAGAACGGCACCGCGAAGTGAATCAGGGGCAGCGCGTAGGAGATCGGCTTCCAGCCACCCTCGAGCCGCACCGCGTAGAAGATCGTCTCTTCCGGGATGTTCGCGTACCAGATGAGGACGAACTGGCTGAAGGCGATGTACGCCCAGAACACGGTGTAGCCGAACACCAGCTTGCCCAGGTCGTGGAAGTGCTCGGTGGTGACCGCGGTCTTGAGCACGCCCGCCTTCTGCAGCCCCATCGTCACCAGGGTGGTGAAGGCGTAGGTCGAGAGCAGCGCGCCGGCGAAGTAGTAGACGCCGAAGATGGTCGAGTACCAGTGCGGCTGGAGCGACATCATCCAGTCGATCGCCTGGAAGCTCAGCGAGAAGGCCCACAGCAGCATCCCGGGCCCCGCGACCTTCCACATCGAGCGGGTGAGGCGATCGCGCTCAGCAGGATTTCCCTCGAGCGAGTCCTGCTTCACCGAAGTCGAGTGGAAGAACCAGGAGAGCGCCGCCCAGATGAGCAGGTAGGCGGCCGCGCGGCCGTAGAAGAAGCCGTCGTTGAGGAACCAGCGCTTGTGCGCGAGGATCTCGTCGTTCTCGTGCGACCACGGAAACAGCGAGTGCATCCCGAAGGTGCCGATCGGAATCCAGAGAATCGCGAACAGCGGCAGCGTCTTCGCTGCGGTCTCGGGAATCCGCCGAATCACCGCTTCCCATCCCGAACGGGTGACGTGGGCGATCATCACCAGCCCGAGCGAGCCGAGCGCAAGCGACAGCGCGACCTCGAACGCCCAGAGGTAGCTGAACATCGCCCGGTCCTTCCCCGCTCCGCCGGCCATCGCCAGCGTCGCGCCAATGCCGAGCAGCCCGGCGATGCCGCCGAACATCGGCAGCTTCGCCCAGAGGCTGCTGGCGGGGATGGTGACGTCGCTCGGCTTCTGCACGGTGTCGTGGCTCATTTCTGCGCCTTGATGAAGAGAATGAGGCTGTCGACCTGCACCGCCGTCAGCACCTGCGGCGGCATCGCCGGCGGGTACCCGGTGACGATCTTCGCCGCCGGCTGGAGAATCGACTCTTTGAGGTACGCGTCGTCGATGGTGACTTCGCCGGCCGAGGTCTGCTCCTTCTTGCCGTAGATGCCCTTCCACGACGGGCCGACGAGGCGCGTGCCGTCGACGGTGTGACAGCTGTTGCAGATCTTCGCCTTGTAGATGAGCCCGCCGAACTCGGCGGAGGCGACCTTCGGATCCTCGCCCAGCACCAGCGCCGCGGCGCCGCCCTCGTCACCCACGCCCTGCAGCTTGCGCACGTACGAGACAATCGCCCAGCGGTCGTCGACCGGAATCTGCGCCGCGTACGACGGCATGTTGCCGTTGTTCACGCCGTTGCGGATCGCCGAGTAGATCTTCCCCGCGTAAAGGTCCTTCACCCGCTGATCGAGGAAGTTCGCCGGGGGAACTTCCATCCCTGCGTCGGCCACCGGGCCCTTGCCGTTGCCGAGATTGCCGTGACAGGGCGTGCAGTAGATCGCGTAGCGGCCTTCGCCGCGCAGGCGCACTGCGTCGGTGACCTTGCCATCGACCTTGAACTTGTCGGGGAACAGCGACGACACGCCGCCGTCGGGCGAGAGCCCTTCGTAGAGCAAGTCGTCTTCGAACAGCTGTCCCTGGGCGACGGTGCCCTCGACCGGGGTCCGCATCATCCGGCCGTCGGCGAAGATGCCGGAGTTGTCGACGCGGTACGGGCGTCCCTTCTCCTGGGTCATCATGTTCTGGAGGATGTGCACCGGCGGCTTGTCGGAGTCACCGCCGCGACAACCGGCGAGCACTGCGAGCGCCAAACTGAAGAGTGTGAGCCTCATGGTCAGGCCTCCAGCTCTTCGACCGAGGTCGCGCCGAGCTCGGTGAGCAGCGCCGAGGTCTTGGTGAGGTCGAACAGTGGATCAGTCGCCTCGACCATGATGAAGAACTTGTCGTCGGTGACGCGCTCGAACCGCTTGCTGTTGAACGCCGGGTGGTGCGGCCGGGGGAGCCCGTTGAGCACCCAGTTGCCGAAGAAGGCAGTCAGGCAGCTGCTCAACACCGTCGCCTCGTACCAGACGGGCACGAAGGCCGGCAGTGAGAACAGCGGCTTGCCGCCGACGATGAACGGGTAGGCGCTGCCCGATGCCCACGACTCGAAGAAGAGCATGAAGGTGCTGCCGGCGAGGCCGACGCAGAGCACCGCCCAGGGCAGCTTGGTCGGCTTCACGCCCATCGCCTTGTCCAGCCCGTGCACCGGGAACGGGGTGCACGCGTCCCACGCCGAGTAGCCGAGGTCGCGGACCTTCTCGCAGGCCTTGTAGATGGTGTGCGGGTTCTCGTACTGCGCCAGCACGCCCCAGAGCTTCACCTTGTCGGCCATGTCAGTGCCCTCCCGGGACGGCATGGAGCGCGGCGGGAGCGGCGTGGTCCTTCTCGTAGCCTTCCCAGTGCGGGTTGGCCTGCGGGAGCACCAGCTTCACCTCGGACATCGCGATCACCGGGAAGAAGCGAACGAAGAGGAGGAACAAGGTGAGGAACAAGCCGAACGTGCCGAGGAGGAAGAAGACCTCGGTGACCGGCACGAAGTAGTCCCAGCTCGACGGGAGCGCGTCGCGGTGGAGCGAGGTGACGGTGATCACGAAGCGTTCGAACCACATGCCGATGTTGACGAAGATCGACAGCACGAACGTCGCGGCGACCGAGGTGCGGATCTTCTTGAACCAGAACAGCTGCGGGGTGATCACGTTGCAGCTGACCATGATCCAGTACGCCCACCAGTAGGGCCCGAAGGACCGGTTGATGAAGGTGAAGCCCTCGTACTCGTTGCCCGAGTAGGCGGCGACGAAGAACTCCATCCCGTACGCGTAGCCGACGAGGCTCCCGGTCAGGAGGATGATCTTGTTCATGTTCTCGATGTGCTTGATGGTGACGATGTCCTTGAGCCCCAACCACTCACGGGCCGGAATCATCAGCGTCAGCACCATCGCGAAGCCGGAGAAGATCGCGCCGGCGACGAAGTACGGCGGGAAGATGGTCGTGTGCCAGCCGGGCAGCTGCGACACCGCGAAGTCGAAGGAGACGATGGTGTGCACCGAGAGCACCAGCGGCGCGGAGAAGGCCGCGAGGATCTGGTACGCCTTCTCGTAGACCACCCAGTGGCGCATCGAGCCGCGCCAGCCCATCGCCAGCGAGCCGTAGAACATCTGCCGCCAACGGACGGTGGTGCGATCGCGCAGGGTGGCGAAGTCGGGGACGAGGCCGGTGAACCAGAAGAGCGTCGAGACGATGAGGTAGGTGTTGACCGCGAACACGTCCCACTCCAGCG
>JAYVRT010000852.1:0-13393 GCA_043776025.1 Archangiaceae bacterium
GCCGTCTTCGTCCTCGAAGCCGTCCTTGTCCTCGGCCGCGTTGGGGCACTTGTCCTTGACGTCGGGGATGCCGTCCTTGTCGTTGTCCGGGTCGGGGCAGCCGTCTTCGTCCTCGAAGCCGTCCTTGTCCTCGGCGTCGTTGGGGCACTTGTCAGCGGCGCCCTTGATGCCGTCGCCGTCCGGGTCGGAGTCGGCGGGGATCTCGCTGGGGAAGCCGACGGAGAAGGTGAGGCCGAAGGTCATCAACTGGTTCGAGCCGATCCAGCTGAAGCGGGCGTAGGGGCCGACCTGCAGCCCGTCGATCAGCGAGAACTCGTAGCCGAGCGCGGCGTCGAACCCGAGGCCAAGGTTGGCGTGGCTGAAGGTGAGGTGGGCGTCAATCCAGAGGTTGCCCCAGAGGTTGCCGGTGTTGGTGGTGCCAGGGTTGAAGAAGAAGCCCTTCTCGTCGTTGAGCAGCCGCAGCCGCAGGCCGATGCCGCCGCCGAACGCCGCGCCCTCGGCGAGGTAGGTGCGGTTCTGGGTGCCGAGGCCGAAGAACTCGATCTGCGGCGCGACCGGCCCCAGGCCGAAGAGGGTGGTGTCGAGCTTGAACCAGCCGCCCGAGACGAACGTCGTCTTGTTCAGCCCCGTGCCGGCGCCCGGCTCGAGGTGGAGGTTGAACTTCGACTGCTCGGCGAATGCCGGACCTGCGATCAGCAGTGCGGCCAACAGCGGTCCCACGCGCCTCATCGGTGATTCTCCCTCGAAGGTGACTTGAGGGCGCGGAACCTAGCCGCCAACCCTCACAAGTCAACGACACTTCTGCCTTCAGTTCCTTGAGCCAGCGCCGCTGAGTCTTCGCCGCGTTCCCGCAGTGGGTCCTTCGCGGTGACGATCGCGTTCGCCGCTCATTCGCCGAGGGCCTGGAGGTCGTTGAGCCGCTTCTTCATCAACTCGACCAGCACCTGGGTCGTGGCTGCGCTGAATCCGATCTCCTTCACCCGCGGGATGAACGGTGCGGCCCGTTGGGTGAGCTCGTCGAGGCGAGAAGCGGTCGCCCTGGGGGGCACCCGGAAGCGCCGACCAAACTCGACCAGGTGCGCACGCTTGAGGTTGTCGTCTCGCCCTTCAATCTTCAACGCGAGCCGCAGATCGCGGTACGGCCGCGTCGAGAGGACGTCGTAGACCGGGCTCAACTGAAGCGAGTTCCTCGCGGCGCTGAGGCTGATGTTCTTGCCGTGGAGATCTCCGTTGCCGATCAGATAGCTGAAGGCGACGAGGTCGATCAGCCGGGCGCACTCGGCAACCGGCGAATCGCAGACCTCGAGGCCATGGGCGACCTCGCTGGTCTTGAGGTTGTACTTGTCAGCCGGATATTTGTTGAGGGACTGGCAGGCGTCCTCTTGGTGGATTCCCCGCCACAGTCGCCCTCTCCGCTCACGGTCGAAGCGCTCCACCAGTAACCCGGCCGCGTGGTTCTTGTCCCGGATGAGGTGGGTCTTCGCGGTGCGCAGGCCGCATTCGGCCGCCATCGTCATGAAGAACTGTTCGTTCTCCACCAGCAGAGGCTTGTCGGCGGGGTTGAGCTTCAAGATCCAGCGCTTGCCGGCGGTCGCGAATGGAAACGAAATCACCGAGGGAGACAGCTTTTCCTGCACCCCTGCGACCACGGGCTCGTCGCTGGAGTCGATGCTCTGCTTGAAGAGGTCGACAAATGAGACCCGGTCGAGGGGGCGCAATTCCTCACGCGCCCTCTGCAGGGTTTCGATCTTCTCGCCCGAGGGAATCGGAAACAGATCTCCGGTGCAATCCGAGCCGGCCGCGACGAGCAGGGTGAAGAGATCGTCGGGTGAAGTCTTGGCGCGGGCGACCAGGGAGCGCAGCCGGAAGCCTTCGGGGAGGAGTCCCGCGAAGTAGGTGTGGAGATTGACCCCCTGCGTCTCGATCGTCTTCTGAGCGTAGGGCAGATGAAGCGCGATACCGCCCGGCAGCGCCTGGTGCGCTTGATGAAAGGTGGGGTCGTAGTCGAAGACGGCTCCACGGCTGGTGCGGCGCAGCTCGCCGACGCGGGTCGCGTTTCGATAGATGTCGACCGCCTCGACGCTGCGCGGGTCGGCGGACGTCATTTCTTCGGCATTGCGGAAATCCAATCGCCGCTCACCGCGAGGGTGCCCAGGCCGCCGCTTCGTGGCTCGAGTTGGACGTCGAGCTTCAGCCCCAGCGCCTCGAGCACTGTCACCAGCTTGCCCAACTGCACCGTCGGTTTGCCGCGCTCGAGGTCGTAGAGGAAATCGGGCCCACAGCTGGACAGCGTGGCGAGCTGCTTCTGGGTCAGCCGCAGCTGCTTGCGCCGCGCTCTGATGGTCGAGCCGAGGTCAGACGCCCACGGGGGCGGGCTGGGAGCCGATTCGGCCGATCGGCTGGATTTCGCTCTCACGGGCCCAGATTACCGTCCCGAAAACAATGGAATCAATGCAGACGCATTGACTATGGCCGCGATTCGCACGGCATCTTGTCTGAACAAGTCAAATCCATGCGATTGCATTGAACGATTCGAGCACCGTCCTGTCGCGCGACGGATGGGACGGCGCAGAGGTAGTAGCTCTCGTTGGGGCCGGCGGGCACAGGCAGCGTCACCATCACAATTGGCTGGGACGCGGCCCGGTTGACGTCCGCTTCGAGCCCAACTGACGGCAGCCGCCAGCCTGCCGCCAGCTGAAGAATCCCATCCGCGTCCCCTCGCTCGCCCACTGAGGAGCGCTCCTCTTCGTGGTGCGAGTCCTCCAGAGACATTCCGCTCGGGTTCACGCGGTGGACTTCCCAGCCGGACTCACTCGACCCGTCGGCTCCGGAGGCGGGCGAGCGCGAGCAACAGCAGTCCGAGCGCCGGCCCACCGGTCGAAGCGCCGCAGCCACAGCCGCCCTCGGCCTGGCCCAACGTCGGGCTCACCAGGGGAAGGACGGTAGGCAGCGAGCCGCCGCCATCGACGCCACCGCCGCCACCGTCGACAGTCATCCCGGCGTCGTTGGTCCCCGCGTCTACCGGCGGCTGCCCGGCGTCCGTCTTCCCCGCATCGGGAGCGCCCGCGTCCACCTTCCCCGCATCGGGAAGACCCGCGTCGACGGTGCCGGCGTCGACGAGGAAGCAGGCCGAGGTGTGGACCGCGCGGGTGGCGGCGCAGTTGGTCGGGCTGGCGCAGCTGGGCTCGGGCAGCGCCGGGGGCGAGCCGCTGCCGCCGACCTGCGCCGGGTTGGGGTAGGCGATCGCCGTCACTGCCCAGTAGCTGGCGCTCGGCGGGTGCTCCATCCACCCGAAGACGTGCTCCTGGTAGGGCGCGCTCCCGCCGACGCTCGGGTTCCAGACGCCGCGCGTCGAGGGGTACGCCGGGTTCGACGGGTTGTTGCTGTAGGCGAGCCCGTTGTACGCCCAGGTCGCGGTGTACCAGTCCTCGATCAGGCTCGGCTGATTGTCCCCGACGCAGTTGGTCGCCTTCCACTTGCTGGCGAGGATCTGCGTCCCGGTGGCGAGGTTGTAGGTCGGGTCGCTGGCGACGCGGGCGCGGTCGAACGCGGGCGCCTCTCCAATGTGCATCCCGCTGGTGACCTGGCCGATGCCGTAGCCGCAGTCGAAGGAGATGATGGTGCGCGAGACGCCGCCCACCTGGTCGGAGGGAGAGTCGGGCACGCAGAACTGTTTCCAGCCCGACTCCTGCATCGCGATCGCCTTGAGCAGCTCGCAGGGAAACCGCGCCGGCACCGAGGTGTTCGGCATCGGCTTGCCGCAGCCCTGCCCGATGTTGCCCACCGCGGGGCCGTTGGTGCCCCAAGCCGCCGGGCCGCCGGAGACGAGCTGGAAGATGGCCTGCCACTGCGTCGGAGTCGGGTTCGTCCCGGGCGCGGCCTCGACGCCGCAGCTGTGGGTGTTGTTGCTGCTGGAGAGCGTGTAGCAGGGGCAGAACGCCGCGGCCGCGGTCGAGCCGAGCACCGCCGCGAGGGTCAGCGCCTTCACTCCACGACTCCGGCGACGTCGAGCCGCATCTGCGCCGGCGCGGCGAAGCCGCCGAGTGGGGAAGGGAACTCCGACGGCAGCTCATGCAGCCCGACGGCGATGCCCTTGCGGGTGAAGAAGCGGACCCGCTCGAAGCCGGCGCCTGACGAGCGCAGCACCGCCGCGCCCTGGAGATCCTCGAGCCCCAACCCCGGCCCCCGGGCGAAGGCGAGCCGTCCGTCGGGGAGCGGCGTCGGCAGCAGCGCCATCGTCGGCCCCGAGGCGAGGCGGGTGCGGGTCAGCGTCGAAAGCTCGAGGCGCTCGATGAACCAGCGGCCGGTGGCGGCGTCGCCCTGGGTGAAGAAGAGCGCGCTGCCGTCGGCGGAGAGCGCGAAGTCCCGGGCCAGCGCCTCCATCTTCGGAATCAACACCCGCACCCCGAGCGCGTCGGCGTGCACCGCGACGAGGTCCGCGCCCGCGGGGCCGACCCGGTAGACGAGCAGCTCGCGGCCGAGGCTGCCGGCGAGGAACGCGGTGTAGCCGGAGAACGCGAGCACCTCGCGTGCGCGGCCGGTGCCCAGGTCGATCTCCTCGATGGTGAGCGAATCGATTCGCCCGTCGCCGGCGCGGCCCCGCTGGACGAAGACCCGGCCCTCCGCGGTCACCAGCGGACGGGTGGAGAGCGCGACGCGATCCGCCAACAGCCGGGCCGGCTTCCCCGCCTCGAGGAGGAACAGGCTCGAGGCGAAGGAGAGGTCGCGCAGCGGCGCGGTGGCGGCGACCGCGAGCACCTGGCGCGTGCGCGGCACGAGCGCGCCGAGCACCGACTCCCGCGGCAGGTGGGTCAGCCGGGCGGCGACGGGCGCGAGGCGCTGGTCACCCAACGGCTGGAAGCGCAGTTCGGTGACGTCGGCCTCGGCGCCGGTCGCCAGCACCGCGACCTCGGGAGCGGCCGCCAGCACCAGCGTGAGGGTCAGGGAGGTGATCATTGGCGGGAGCCCCCTAGCCTACTCGCCTCCGGGCAAACCACAGCGCCACCCCCAGCGTCAGCCAGACCGCCGCGCTTTTGGGGGTGGTGGCGCAAGAGCCGGTCGCGTCGGGTGGCGGTGCAGGCCTGGGCGTGGAGACCGCGAACGGCGCGTCGAGCAGGTGCGGCCCGCAGGAGATGCCGTCGTCCACCTGGCCGTTGCAGTCGTTGTCCACCTGGTCGCAGACCTCGGCCTTCGGGGCGGTGAGGCTGGTGCAGGTGAGCTCGCCCTCGGTGCAGCGCATCACTCCCGGCGCGCAGGGGCCGGGGTGCCCGGTGTCGCAGGCGGCCGCTCCGCCGTCGGGGTCGGGCCCGGCGCAGGCGGTGGGAAACGCGCCCCACTGGCAGTTGCCCCCACAGCTGCGCTCGCGGGTACCGCAGGTTCCGCACGCCTGGCTCTGTGTCGCGCCCGGCGCGCACGGGCCCTGACCGCCGCAGCTGCCCCACGCGCCCCACTTGCCGTTCGTGCCGCAGCCGCGCGAGTGGGTGCCGCAGGTCCCGCAGCCCTGGGTCTGCGAGTCGCCCGCCGCGCACTCGGTCTGGCCCTTCTGGGTGATGAAGCCCTGGAAGAAGCTGGCGGAGTAGTTCGCCGCGCGCATCCCGTAGTTGCCAAAGCAGTTCTCTTCGGTGACCGAGATGTTGGGGCCGGTCACCGCGGTCACCCAGGCGACGTGGCCGTAGGTGCCCAGGGTGCGGCAGGAGATGGCGTTGGTCACTGGCGAGCCGAGCACCGCGTAGCCGCCGTTGGCGTTGGCGTTGCCCACCCACTGGTTCGCGTTTCCCCAGCCGGGCAGCGCCACCTTCCAGTTGCAGCACGCCGCCTCCCACGCCCACCAGGTGCAGTTGCCGCCGTTGTCGCAGCACGGGTAGGGGTTGTTCGCGCCGCACTGGCAGACGTCGGTCTGGTCTCCGCAGGCGAACACCGCCCAAGCGGGTGTGGAGGCGAGCAGCGCCGCGCTCAGAGCGAGCGCCCTCACAGCTTGCCCTCGGCGGTGAACGTCTCGAGCAGCCGCTCGAAGACCTTGCGCGCGCGCGGCGCGTCCTTGTCGAGACAGGTGACGCGGAAGATCCGGTCTCCCACCGCGAAGACCGCCGCCTTGTGCCCAAAGGATTGGCCCGAGCGCGGTTGGGTCAGCAGCAGCCCGGGGACGTGGAGCGCGGAGACGACCGCGGAGGCGACCGAGGTCTCTTCGTCGCGCATGAAGGACAGGTTCCGCTCGAAGAAGGTCCAGGCGTCGGGCTTCTTCGGGTCGACGAAGACGTCGATCGTCACCTCCGGCCCATCGGGACCGGACAGCGTCAGCAGGTGCTTCGCCTTCTCCACCGGCAGGGACGGGTCGAAGTGGCGCGCCTCGAGGAGGAAGCCGGCCAGCGGCACCTCGAACGAGATGCCCGCCGCTGCGTCCTCCCACGGGCGAAAGCTCAGGCCGTCCCACGGAGCGGCGTACGGCCCCGGCTCGACCGGCCCAGTCCCAGCGAGGATCAGCAGCGTCGCGAAGGCGCAGAACATGCCCCGAAGGGTAGGGACTCCGAGCGGCGGCGGCGAATCGACCCGGCGTCGGCTGTCGCCTCAGGGTTACGCCACCGCCGGGGTGCGACGGCGATCAGCCCACCCAGGGGCGGGCTTGTTTGATCAACAGCTTGTGATCGGCGGTGATCTTGAACTCGCACTCGATGTTGAAGTTCGGATCATTCTCTTTGCCGTACAGCTTCTTGAAGTGCTCCTGGATCACCTTCATCGAGGCGAAGAGCGTCTTCACCTCCGCGTCGGTGAGCACCGCCTTCCGGCCGGCGGGCAGCTTCTGGTTGGTCCGCTGCTCGTATTGAATCTCGGCCTCGCCGTTGAAGCCGTAGTTGCCGACCACGATCGCGTCCGGAGTCGCGCCGCCCTCGGGGTTGGTGACGAGGTTCTCCCCGACCTGGGCGTTGACGGTCATCGTGTCCCACCCGGGGATCGCGCCGCCCCAGCGGACGACGCCGTTGGCGACCTCGCCGTCGGTGGCGGGCATCACCAGCTCGGCCATGTCCACCGTGTGGGGGTCGATCCGGTAGAAGTCGAACTCCGAGTAGGCGCGATCGTTCCAGACGCTGGCGAACACCTTCTTCAGCCGGTCGTCGAGGGTCTTGCCCTTCTTGTCCGCGTCCTTGAAGTGGAAGGTGAAGGAGTCGAAGAGCCCGGCGCCGTTGAAGCCCTGGAGGTCTTCGCTGTCGCTGCTCGAGCGCAGGCGCATGTCCTGGCCGGGGAACTTCGCTTTGAACTTCGCCTGCAGCGCGGTGACGCTCTTGTCGAGGTCGGCGGGCATCGTCGCCTTCTCGATGTGGTCCTGGAGGTCAGCGAGCAGCCTGGTGCGTTCGGCCGGGACCTTGAACTTCGGGTCCGCCATCAGCTGGGTCAGGCGCTGATCGAAGGTGTGGGTCGCGTCGTACTTCGCGGTGTTCATGAACGTCGCGTACCAGCTGGCGGGGATTCCGAACCCGTCCGGCGTGACGACCCTGGGACCCCCGGGGACGCTGACGTTGAGCGCGCCGCTCTTCTCGAGCCGATGCAGCTCGGCGACGTTGGTCGTCTTGGTTCCGAACGCCCGAGCGTCCTTGAAGCCCAGCTGGTCGAGCGTGCCGAGCGTCTTCACCGAGAGGTCGGCCTTGAGCTTCTGGTCCTTCTTCGGCCGCAGCTTCTCGAAGTACGCGTCCGCCTCGGCCCTGGTCGCTTCCTTCACTTCCACGCCATGCGGGGTGACTTCGAAGCGCACCAGCTTTCCTTCCAGCGCCTTGACCTTCGGATCTTTGAGGATGTCGCGCGCGTAGGCGTAGGGCGTGTGGTCCTGGCGGGCCTTGAGCGCGTCGTGTGAGAGGTACGTCTGCGGCAGCGGAGTGGCGACGCCTGCCAGCGGGGGCAGCGTGGCCGGGACCTCGTCGGCGAAGATCGCGACGTCGCGGCGGGTGGGCGCGGGCTCGCCGGCGCCGTTGCCGTGAATCACCCGGAGGGTCCCGAAGCTGACGCCGGTGTTGAGGGCGCTGAAGTCGAAGCTCGCCGACAGCTGGGTGTTGGTGAGGATCGGAACCCCGGCTTTCTGCAGCGCCTTGCGATCCGCGCCGCCATTCTTGTCGAGCAGCGTCTCCTGGCTCTCACCGCCCGGGTGGTAGAAGGTCTTGTCTCCCGCGAAGGTCAGGCCCTTCTGCACGGCCTTGATCGACTCGAGCAGCAGCGGCGCGCGGACCACGTCGGTGGACCAGAAGCTGATCCCGTAGTCGCCCTTCTTCCCGTCCGGGCCGACGTAGTTGTCGTAGGCGGTGATCGTGCCGGCGACGAACCGGCGATTGGGATCGAGGTAGGCCTCCTTGTTGAAGGCTTCCACCGACTCCGTCACCCCGAGCACCTTGGTCGCGAAGTTGTAGTGGTACGGGTACTCCCTGGGGATGAAGTAGAGCTCGCCGGTCTTGCGATCGAGCAGGAACTTCACCTCGGGCATGCCCGCCGCCCCCGCTCCGGTCGCTTGATCCGACAGCTTGTCGAACTCGGCGCGGGTCGCGAGGGCGTGGATCTTCTTCGCCCCAGTGCCGGTGACGCCGAGCGTGAGCGCACCGGTGACGTGGGTGCCGGCTGGCTGCGGAGCCGGGTGGCTGCCCATCGGCCGGTTGAAGGCGTCCGAGCGGGCCGGCTTCGTCGTCGCGACAGGCTTGGTCGGCGTTGGCGCGACGCGAACAGCGGGGCGCTTGGGGGCAACGGGAGCAGGGGAGCCGGCGACGCGGTTGACCATGGGCGGCGTCGTACTACGGCTCTCACGCCAAGCGCACCTCGCGCCGCTGCTGGCGCAAGCGTCAGTGCTCGCTGTTGACGACCATGCTGTCGCCCAGCATCAGGGTGTCGCCCCTCACCTTCTTGCCCATCAGCCGCTCGGCGCCGCCCGCCACGGCCTTGATCGGATTGGCGAGCTGGCCCGCCTGGCCGAAGCTCGAGGCGCAAGAGCCGAGCGTCTGGGAAGCGCCCCAGAAGCCGGCGTTTCGCAGCAGCAGCGCCGCCGAGCCGAGCACCAGCGCGCAGGCCATCGCCAGCGAGGCGAGCATCCGCTGCCGCACCCGCCGCAGGCCGACCGGGCAGTCGCGGGTCAGCACCGTCCCGTCGCGGCGGACGAAGAAGCGCCAGCAGAGCTTGCCTTCCTTCTCGATGATCAACTGCCGCACCTCTTCGGTGCTCAGGTTGTCCAGCTGGTAAACGTTCTTCTCGCACTTCCCACAGAAGCGCACATTGGCGTCGCCCTGCATCTGCTCCCAGCTCTGGCTGCACGGGGAAGCGACCGAAATCACGCCCAGGTTCTTGTCCATGGGCCTTCAAACGGACGGGGCGTCCGTTCGATCCATCGCGACGCGCTACTTCTCGACCGTCAGCCGCAGCTTCCCAGTGCGGGGGACGAGGTAGGCGACCGCTTTCTTGCCGTTGGAGAAGAAGCCGAGCTTCGGGAGAAAAGCGCCTTCTTTGTCGACCAGCGTCTCGCGCCAGGTGCCGGCGACGCGCTGGATGATGCGCAGCTCGTCCTGGGACGCGGGGCAGGCGCCCTCGGCGATGAACGGGTCGGAGGCGCAGATGTAGAAGGCGACCGCGGGCTCGTGGAAGATCGGATCCATCGCCAGCGACGGGTACCAGCCGCCGGTGCCGGCGCCGAAGATCTGCGTCGCGCTGTTCCACTGCGAGAGGTCGACGCCGCCGTCGACGAAGTGGGCGGTGCTGGTGTACTGGAGCTTGTCGCCCGAGCGCTCGACGGCGGCGATCCCGAAGCCTTCCACGGGGTCGTAGGCGAGCGAGCCGCCCGACTGGGTGTTGCCGATGGTCAGCGGCGTGCTCAACGCGGTCCAGGTGAGGTTGGCGTTGCGGCGGGTGAAGTAGATGTTCTGCCCGACGCCGACCGCGCCGCCGGTGGCCTTGTCGAAGATCAGCGCCGGCTGGCCGCTGGCCATGATCATCGCGATCCGCCCGCCGTAGGCGCGGGTGTTGTCGTCGGCGAAGCCGGGGCAGACGGTGTTCCAGTTCGTCGGGCCGCCGGAGGAGACCTTGACGTCGCTCGAGCCCCAGTCCTGCGTCACCGACTGGCCGTTGTGCGCGTCGCGGAAGGCGAGGATCGCCGTCGGACCGTCGAAGACGAGCGCGGGCCACAGCCCGACGAGGAAGCCGATCTGCGTCGGAGGCGGCGGGTTGCCGGGGCACGGCGCCTGGTCGCTGGTGGTCAGCGTCGCGCGCTCCGTCCAGGTCGAGCCGCCGCTGCGGTAGTTCACCACCGCGTCGGACTGGAACCAGAACGCGGACGAGTCCGAGCCGCCGCCAAGGTACGAGACCGCGGGCTCGCCGTTCTGCTGGAAGGCGACGCTGATTCCCACCGTCCGCTGCACCTCGCGGACTGTCTGCGGCGCCGACTGCACACCTTGCTTCCACTCGACGTAGCGGACCGCGAAGTTGTCGGTGGCCCCGCCGTCTGCCCGGCCGACGTTGACGAAGTAGGCGACGCCCACGCGCTGCTGCGCCGGGTCGAGCGCCATCGCCAGGTAGGGCGTGCCGACGCCCGCGTCGTCGAGGTCGTAGGAGGTGAACGGGCCGGCCGCGCCGCCACCGCCGCCGCCCGAGCCGCCGGTGCCACCGCCGGAACCGCCGCCCGTGCCGCCGCTGGAGCCGGTGCAGGAGCAGGCAAGGGCGAGCGTGGCGAGCGTGGCGAGCGTGGCGAGCCAGCAGCAGGAGCGGAGCATCCGTGGGTTATATGGCGCGGGCGCGCGTGAGTCGCTGGGCGGAGGTTGCGCCGCCGCTTCAGGGCATAGAAGCTATCGGGGTCCGTGGGAGTGCTGGTCGCGGGTGACTCGGGTAGCGCAGGCTCAGACCACTCCGCGGCAGACGAACCGCCGAGCGTACGATGCGGCAGCGCCCAGGTTGCGGACCCCGCACTGGCTGCTGGTTCGATGCGCCGCTCGACAGAACGGTCTCGAGAACAGGTCCAGGGCAACCTCGAAGCACTGAGAATCGGCAGCTCGCCGAATTTGGTTCGGAATCCGGACGATTTTCGCCGAGCTGTCTCCAACAGCCCCAACGGCGCCTTTCACCGGGGCGCTTCGGCTCGCTGCGTTCGTCCCGTCCCGCAACCTGGGCGCCGCCGCATCTTCCGCTCGTGGGTAGGGGCTGGGGGGAGCTGTCTGACTCCTCACTGCCTGGGTCCGCCGGTACCAGCACTCCCAGGGCCACCGATAGCTTCTATGCCCTCAACGCCGGCGCAACCTCCGCCCGCCGACTCACGGAACCGTGGCCGCCGCCGAGCCCGAGTACGCGTACCCATCGCTGCCTGTCCCCTGCAGCACGACGCTCACCTCATCGCCCGCCGCCAGCGCAGCCGGAGCCCCGCTCGCCGGCGTGACTTGCGTCGCGCCAGCCGGGACCTGCCCCCACGTCACTGGCGAGCCGAAGCCGCCCGGCGACTGCACTTCCCACTTCAGCGCTCCCACCGCGTCGATCGCCCGAAGCACGACCGCGGGCCGCGCGGGGCTCCACGCGAACGAGCCACCCGTCAGCGTCGCGGTCGCGACGAGCTTGTCGTTGCCGTGAAGCAACTGCACCTGCACTGCCTGCGTCGGGCATTCCTTGAGCAGCAGCGTGCCGCGGCGCGAGGCTTCGATCACTCCCGGCGTCTCGACGAGCGCGGTCGAGGTGAGGAGCACCGCCGAGAGCAGCGGCAGGTTCAGCATGAACGCGCCCTGCGCATCCGACGAGGTCGACAGCGAGCACCGGGTGCCGAGCTTCCCGCACAGGCTGTTGAAGTTCGTCCCGCCCACCGAGTCGTCGAACCCGAGCACGACGGCGTTTGGCACCAGGCTGCCCGCCGCGTCGACCACCGTGCCGGACAGCTTGCAGACCTTTGCCGGCCTCAGCTTCTCGCTCGACAGCTGCACCGTCGCGACGGCAGTGCAGCTGCCACCGCAGGTGCCCGACGCCTGCGGCCCACCGACTGTGCCTCCGGCGTACGCGAGCCCGGCGTACTGAACGTCAAGCGTCCCGCCCGCGGCGAGCGGCGCGCCGAGGCAGAACGTCCCGTCCCCGTGGCTCGCGGCCGGCTCAGCGCCGTCGAGCGCGAGCAGCGCTCCCTCGGCGCTCTGACCCTCGGCCTCGACCTTGCCCGTCAGACAGCCGGGCGCGGCGGCGGGGAGCGCGAGGGTCCAGAAGCCGGCGCTCTTCACCGTCGCCACCGCGACGACGCCGCCGGCGAACTGCCCGGCCCGCACCGCGGCGAGCGCCGACTCGGGGACCTTGAATCCGAACTCCGTCTCGAGCCACCCGTCGGCCTGCGCGGACCAGGTGCCCTTGCGCTCGTCGAGCAGCAGAAACGGCACCTCGATTCCCGCGGTGCCTGGCTTGCCGTCCTCGACCTTGCGCCAGGCGGAAAACGGCAAGCGCACCCGCAGCTGCGGCTCCGAGGCGGGCAAGACCCCCGCATCCACCGGCGGCCCCGCGTCGAAGGCGCCGGCGTCCACCACCCCCGCGTCGTTCTGTTGCAGCCCGGCGTCGGGGCCGGCGTCGAGCTGGTACCAGGCGACGGCCAGTGGGCGGAACCGCTCGAGGCCGGCGAGCCGTGGCGCCTCGGTCGCGGGGTCGAACACCCGGGCGCTGCCGACGAGGTTGTCGGGCACGCCGCCCAGGGCGAGGTCGTCGGACGCGCTGACGCAGTGGTTGTCGTTGCACTCCAGCGGCTCGGGCGGCTCGAGCGCCACCGAGAGCTGGGCGTCGGTGAACGGGCCGACCTGCATCGCGCGAAGGTTCGGGGTCAACCCGGCCGCGCGGATCGCCACCACCACCCGGGTGTCGGCGGGCGCGCTGAACGCCAGCAACCAACCGCCGGTGGAAGAGGACACCGCCGTCGCCAGCTCGACGCCGTCGCTGGCGCGGGTGACGGCGACGGTCGCGCCCTCGAGTGGGTCGCCGCGGCGCTGCGTCCCCCCGAGGTAGACCGTGCCGCTCAGGTTGACCCGCTTGTCGCCCGGCCGGCGGAGCGACGACGGGCAGGCGCAGAGGAGCAGGCAGAGGGCGATCGAAGCGGTGCGCATGCGGTGCGCCCGTCGCTAGCACAGCCGGGCTTGCCGAAAACCTCGCGACGCCGTCCGCCGCATCGCGGCTGTTTCACCGCGGCGCGATCGAGATCCACCGCGGGACAGCCGGAAATGATCCGCAATCGAGCTGAATCTGTTTATGACCTCGCGGATGGTGCTCGCCCTCGTCGTCGCAACCTCGCTCGCGCAGGCCCCGCTGATTCCGCGCCAGTTGCTGCTGGGCAACCCCGAGCGCACCTCGCCGAAGCTCTCCCCCGACGGCAAGCAGCTCGCCTGGCTCGCGCCGGACCCGAAGGGCGTGCTCCAGGTCTGGGTCCGCGGCCTCA
>JAYVRT010000853.1:0-3792 GCA_043776025.1 Archangiaceae bacterium
CCTCTGGGGCCTCGCGCTCGGCGGAGAGCGCGGCGTGGCCCAGGTGCTCGAGTTGCTCAAGGGAGAGTTCGAGCTGGCGATGGCGCTGTGCGGCTGCGCCTGCGTGAAGGAACTGACCCGGGACCTGGTGGCCTGAAGCGATGAGCGGCTTTCTCCCCACCTGCCGGGCGGATCTCGACGCGCGCGGCTGGGACGCGGTGGACATCGTGATCGTCTCCGGCGACGCCTACGTGGACCACCCTTCGTTCGGGCCGATTCTCATCGCCCGGTTCCTCGAAGGCCGCGGCTTTCGCGTCGGGGTCATCGCCCAGCCCGACTGGCACTTCGCCGAGCCGTTCAAGGCGTTGGGCAAGCCGCGCCTCTTTTTCGGCGTCGCGGCGGGGAACCTCGACTCGATGCTCAACCGCCTCACGGCGCAGAAGAAGAACCGCGCCGAGGATCAGTACACCCCCGGGGGCCGCACCGGCGCCCGGCCGGATCGCGCCACCCTCGTCTACGCCAACCGCTGCCGCGAGGCGTACCCCGACGTGCCGCTGGTGCTCGGAGGCATCGAGGCCTCGCTGCGACGGATCGCGCACTACGACTACTGGAGCGACAAGGTGCGGCGGTCGATCCTCATCGACGCCAAGGCCGACCTGCTCGTTTTCGGCATGGGCGAACGCCCCGTCTGGGAGATCGCCCGGCGGCTGAAGGCGGGCGAGAAGCTCGCCCAGCTGCGCGACATCCGCGGCACCGCCTACGCGATCAACGACGCCCAGATGAAGCTTCACGAGGCGGATCCCGCCCGCCGCGCCGCCGACCGCAAGACGGTGGTGCTGCCCAGCTACGAGCAGGTGGTCGCCGACAAGACCGCGTTCGCCCGCATGTCGCGCGACTTCCAGCTGGAGACCAACCCGGGCAACGCCCGCCCCTTGGCCCAGCGCCACGGAGATCGCGCCGTCTTCTTCAACCCGCCGGCGCACCCACTCGACGACGGCGAAGCCAACGCCGACTCGGTCGCGATGGACGAGCTGTACGACCTGCCCTTCCTCCGCAAGCCGCACCCGACCTACACCGAGAAGATCCCCGCGTTCGAGACGGTGAAGCACTCGATCGTCTTGATGCGCGGCTGCTTCGGCGGGTGCACCTTCTGCTCGATCACCGAGCACGAGGGGCGGGTGATTCAGAACCGGTCCCAGGCGAGCGTGCTGAGGGAGATCCGCGAAGTGCGGCGCATGGGCGACTTCCGCGGCACCGTCACCGATCTCGGCGGCCCGACCGCCAACATGTACAAGCTCAAGTGCAAGTCGGAGCAGATCGAGCACGCCTGCCGCAAGCTCTCCTGCGTCCACCCCGGCGTCTGCGAGAACCTGGTCACCGATCACCAGCCGTTGATCGGCGTGATGAAGGCGGTTCGAAAGGAAGAAGGGGTCAACCACGTCTTCATCGCCAGCGGGGTCCGCTACGACCTCGCCCAGCTCTCACCGGAGTACGTCAACGAGCTCGCGGCGCACCACGTCGGCGGCCAGCTGTCGGTCGCCCCCGAGCACGTCAGCCCCCGGGTGCTGGAGAAGATGAAGAAGCCGGGCATCGAGAGCTTCGAGCGCTTCCAGACGATGTTCGCCTGCGCCAGCAAGGACGCCGGCAAAGAGCAGTACGACATCCCCTACTTCATCAGCGGCCACCCCGGCTCGACGCTCGAGGACATGATCGAGCTGGCCCTGTGGCTGAAGAAGAACGGGAAGCGGCCGCGGCAGGTGCAGGACTTCATCCCCACCCCGATGTCGATCGCCGCCTGCATGTACTGGACGGGCATCGACCCGCTGAAGATGGAGCCGGTCTACACCGCGACCGGACTGCGGGAGAAGAAGCTGCAGAAGGCCCTGCTGCTCTACTGGAACCCCGAGCAGTGGCCACTGGTGCGCGAAGCGTTGACCCAAGCGAAGCGGGAGGACCTGATCGGCCGCGGTCAGCAGTGCCTGGTGCCTCCCGAGACGCTGGACGAGGCCCGCCGCAGATCCCGCACCAGCGCCTGAATCCGTTCCGGGGCGGCGCGCTTCGGATACGCTTCCCTGATGCCATCCCGCGTTGGCTCCCCCCCGGCTCCGGTCGTTGCCCGCCCCGCGGGACCCGCGCCCCGGCGCCCCGCAGCGGCCCCGGCCGACGCCACCGCCACCCGGCCGCAGGGCTGGACCCCGGGGGCCCGCCCCGTCCGGCCCCCTCCTTCCTTCCCCGCCGCGTCGAGCTACCCGAAGTCATCGGACGGAACGCCGATCTTCAAGCAGAGCGACCCCTCATGGGGCGGAGCGCTCCTCGGCCGCGATCGCACCATCGCCCAGGCGGGCTGCGCGATGACCTCGGTGGCGATGGCGATCAGCAAGATCTCCGGCGACCCGCTGACGCCGCGCGAGCTCGACGCCCACCTCGACAAGCACAAGGGGTACAGCGGCGACGCGCTCGATTGGGACAAGGCGGGCGCCGCGCGAAACCTGAAGGTGACCCGCGAGCGCTGGAGCCTGAAGGGGCTCGATGCGCAGCTCGACGCCGGCAAGCCCGTCGTCATCGGCGTCGACTACAAGGAAGGCAGCAACGGCGGCCCCAACGGCACCGACCACTGGGTCTGCCTCACCCGCAAGGACGTCGACGAGAAGCAGAAGCCCTTCTATTGGGCCAACGACCCCGGCACCGGCAAAGAGATCAAGCTCTACCCCGACGCCAAAGGACGGCTGTTGGGAGATGGCGCCGGGGCGCTCGGGAAGTACAAGACCACCGGGCAGGCGATGTCCTTCAGCGAGTAGCCCAGCGATTCGAAGCGGTTGTCGATTTCCGTCGCAGGAATCGAACTTTTTTCCTCGTCGCGCAACTACCACCTCACTGGCCCTTCGGCCGGTGATCCATCGGGGCGGATCATGACAACGCAGGGCGGACAGCCTCACGCCGGCCGGGCTTCCACCGACCGGGAGCTGGTCGAGACGGTCGCCCGAAGTGGAGACGCGATGGCCTTCCAGCTGCTGCTCGAGCGCTACCAGAGCCCGCTGTACGGCTTCATCCGCCGGCAGATCGGCGCCCGCGGCGAGGCGGACGATCTCTTTCAAGAGACCCTGATGCGGATCTTCGATCGCATCGGCACCTGCCGCGACCCCGACGCCTTCAGGCCCTGGGCGTTCGGCATCGCTGCCAACATCTGCCGCTACGAAGGCCGCAAGCAGCTGGCGCGCGCCCAGCCCGCGGGCCGGCTCGAGGATCAGCCGGGGTGGGCGCCGTCTCCCGAGGCGGCGGCGCAGAGCAGCCAGGTCGGCGACCGGATCGCGCGCGCGCTCGAGGCACTCGGCGCGCACCAGCGTGAGGTCTTCGTCCTCTACCAATACTCCCGCCTGTCCTACGAGGAGATCGCCCTCGTCGTCGGAGCGCCGGTCGGCACGGTCAAGTCGCGGATGAACGGCGCGCTCACCCAGCTGCGAACCCTGCTCGCGAGCCTCCAGGAGGCCCAGCCATGATGCACCCCACCGAAGACACGCTGCTGCGCTACCGCTTCGAGACCTGCGAGCCCGACGAAGCGAAGCAGGTCGCCGACCACCTGCGCACCTGCACCGAGTGCTCTGCCCGCCTCGTCACCTTGAACCAGGGCATCGACAAGCTCGGCGCGTACGACGTCGAACGGGAACTGGACCCGGGCCGGCTGCCCCAGGCGGTCCAGCAAGCAAAGGCCCGCGCCGCCGCCAAAGCAGACGCCGCGGCCGACGAGCCGGAGCCGGAGGACGACGCGCCCGAGCAAGCCGAGCCCCCGCGTCCCGGCTTCCTCGCCTGGCTGGG
>JAYVRT010000854.1:0-3788 GCA_043776025.1 Archangiaceae bacterium
CACGCGGACTGGGCGACCTTGCCGCCGGTGCACGAGAACGGAGCGCCCGCGTAGTACGCCATGTCCGAGCACCCGGTGCCGCTGAGCGGAGCAGCGCAGGTGCTCCCCATGCCGCAGATCTGGCTTGCACGAACGTACGAGGTGCAGCTGCCGGTCGTGCTCGTGGAAATGAAGCAGCCGCCCAGCGTCCCGCTGACAATGCCGCAGTCCCACAGTTGCTGATCCGTGGCGAGGGTTGGGTTGCTGAACACCGCGACGCACGGCCCCGCAGCGCCACCACCACCTGCACCACCGCCACCCGCGCCGCCCGAGCCGCCCGAGCCGCCGCCGGTGCCGCCCCCCCCCCCGGAACAGCCCGCCAAACAGACTCCGAGCAACACAGCGATCGCGATCTTCGTCTTCAAGTGCATCCCCCTTGGCCGGGCGCGACCGTACCAAAACCAAGGGCCGTCTCCTGTTGAAGGAAACGGCCCTCTTTGTTGTTCGAGCTGGCTGACGCCGCTGGACGAGCGAGATGAAATGAGAGCCCCTGGATGGGGAAACTCAGGTGTGGGCTCTCAATAAAAGAAGGCGGCCCGGCACCGTGAGGTACCGAGCCGCGGGTCTTCAAGAACTGCAGCGCGATGAACTGCTGAAGTGGTGGGGGGGAACCGCCTTCAACTCGAACCACCGCACTGCCACAACAGTAAGCACGCGGTATGCCAGCGAACGAATCACTGTTAAATCAAGATTTTGCATGTTTTTGCCTGCCTGATCCACCGTTGCATCGTTGCACGTGCATTTCACTTTTGAAATCCGGTGCCGAAGACTTCAAAGGCCGGTGAAGAGCTCTTAAGACCCAACCGCTTCATCTTTCGCCAGAGCGTCGTCGCGGAAATGCCCAGCTGTTCGGCGACGCGGGTGAGGTCATCGGGTGATTTTTCTAGCGCCCCGGCGATCGCCCGCCGCTCGGCGTCGTTGACCGCGTCGGCGAGGGTGCCGCCCAGCGCGGGCAGCTCGGAGGTCGGCGAAGAGCGCCCGTCGATGCGCGCCCGGTTCTTCAGAGGGAAGTCGATCGCCGTCAGCTCTTCCTGCTCGCTCAAGGCGGCGGCCTGCTCGACGAGGTTCTCCAGCTCGCGCACGTTGCCGGGGAAGTCGTAGCTGGCGAGGTGTTCGATCGATGACTGGGACAGCCGGTGCTTGCGGACGTTGCGCTCATTGGCGCGCTGGAGAAAATGCTCGGCGAGCACCGGCACGTCGTCGAGCCGGTCACGCAGCGGCGGCACCGTCAGGCTGACCACGTTGAGCCGGTAGTAGAGGTCCTGGCGGAAGCGCTTCTCGTTCACCTCGCGCTCGATGTCCCGGTTGGTGGCGGCGACGGTGCGGACGTCGACCTTGATCGAGATGCTCTCGCCGACCCGGCGCACCTCACCCTCCTGCAGCACCCGGAGCAGCTTGCTCTGGAAGCTGGAGGCGGTCTCAGTGACCTCGTCAATGAACAGCGTCCCGCCGTGCGCCTCCTCGAACATGCCGCGCCGGGCCTTCACCGCGCCGGTGAACGCGCCCCGGGCGTGGCCGAACAGCTCGCTCTCCAGCAGGCTCTCGGTGATCGCCGCGCAGTTGACCGGAACAAACGGAGCGCTCTTGCGGCGAGAGAGGGTGTGCAGGGCGCGGGCGACCAGCTCCTTGCCGGTGCCGGATTCTCCCTGAATCAACACCGTCGCGTCCGAGGGGGCGACCCGGGCGATTCGGCTGATCAGGTCGCGCATCGGCTGGCTGCGGCCGACCAGCGAGGACAGGCCGTGGCGCTGGCTGAACTCGCCGGCGAAGAGGTCGACCGCGGACAGCAGGTGGGCCCGCTCGAGCGCCTTCTTCACCCGGTGCACCAGCTCACCCTCTTTGAACGGCTTGGTGAGGTAGTCGTAGGCCCCGCGGCGCATCGCCTCGACCGCCGATTCGATCGACCCGTGCGCGGTCATCACGATCACCTGCGCGGCGGGAGCGACCTCGAGGGTGCGCTTGAGCAGCGTCAGCCCGTCGATCGGCTCCATCTTCAGGTCGGTGACGAGCAGGTCGACGGGGCTGGCGGTGAGCAGGGCCATCGCCTCGTCGCCGCCGCTGGCCTCGGCCACCTCGTAGCCCTCGGCGCGCAGCAACATCGCGGTCGTCGCGCGCATGTTCTTCTGGTCGTCGACGACCAGGATCTTCCCCTTCGATTCTGTGACCGGTGCGTCCAAGCCCGCCTCGTCAGCTCTTCTTGCGCAGGACCCGCTTCTCTCCGACCCGCAGCGTAACTTTCTGGGCGTCGAAATACTCGGCCAACGGGATCAAGAATTTCCGGGACAGGCCGGTGAGCTCCTTGAACTGCTGGGTGCTGATTTCACCTTTCGCGGTCAGGTGGGCCACCAGGGCGTCCTCCAGCCCCTTGAGCGCGGTGGAAGAGAACCACAGCTCCCCCGCCCGGGCCACCTGCCCCTCTGAGTGCAGCACCTTGAGCAGCTCGCCCACCCGGGCCTCGCCCTGGCCCAGGGCCCGCGCCAGCTCGGCGACCAACGGCGGCTGCAACCCCGCCTTGTCGAGCAGGCCCAGCAGCCGCTGCCGGTCGTCCCCCGCCTTGCCCCCCAGCACCCGGCGCTTCCCCTTCAGCCGGGTCAGCTCGCCGTCCACCTCGAGCCGGCCCCCGTCGACCAGCGCGGTCAACAGCCGGCCAAACGTCCGCTCGTGGGGCACCGCGAGCCGCTGCCGCAGCTCTTCCCGGGGCATCCCGTCGCGCTCCGGCTGGGCGAGCGCGAACGCCTCGAGCATCGCCACCGCGCGCGCCGACAGGCCGGCGAAGACGTCGGCGCCGAGGTAGCGCCGGGCCTCCTTGTCCACCAGCGCCAGCTTTCCCCGCGAGGCCGAAGTCTCCAGCAGCCGCGCCAACTCCTTCGGGGGCAGGGCCACCTTGGCGTAGAGCTCCTTCTCGGTGAGGCCGGCGTAGCCCGCCTCGGTCAGCAGCCAGCCGATGCGCGACTCGGCGTCGCCCTGGGCGAAGGTCGACAGCTTCTCGGCCGCGCCCTTCTTGCGGCGCGGAGGATTGAGCGTCAGCACCCGCCCTCCTCCGAGCGTCGCTCCGCGCCCCTCGAGCGCGCGCGAGCCGCGCAGGATGAAGCGCTGGTTGGGCAGCGCCGCCAGGCTCTGGGCCAGGCGCAGCTGGGCGAAGCACGATTCTCCGGGACGCAGGCCGTCGACGTCGAGCAGCCGCACCGAGACCTCGACGTGGGCGGTGCCCAGCGACAGCAGCTGCCGGCTCCGGCGGGGCAGCGGCTCGGGCACGGAGGGGAGCAGAGACAGCTCGACGTCCATCACCCGCGCCGGCTGCAGCTCCCCGAAGCGGACCACCGCCATCCCCCGCTTCACCTCCTCGGCCTCGACGCCGGTGAGGTTGAGCGCCACCCGCTCTCCAGGAACGGCCCGGGCCACCGCGGCGCCGTGAGTCTGAATCGAGCGCACCCGCAGCGGGCCGGGCTTTCCCGGCAGCAGCGACACCGCATCCTCCGGCAGCAGCTGCCCCGACAGCAGCGTGCCGGTGACGACGGTGCCGAAGCCCTTCAAGGAGAAGGCGCGATCCACCGGGAGGAACGCCGGCCCCTCGGGCGGCAGCGCGCGGGCGACGTCGCCCCGGGCGAGCGCGTCGCACCGCTCGGCGATCGCCGCCTTGAGCGCGTCGAGCCCGAGCCCGGTCTTGGCCGAGCAGGGCACGATCGGCGCCTCCTCGAGAAAGGTGCCCTTCAGCGTCTCGGCCACGTCGCCCGCGGCCATCTCCAAAA
>JAYVRT010000855.1:0-3780 GCA_043776025.1 Archangiaceae bacterium
ACAAGGACATGCAGCCGATCTACGTCAACAAGTCGGACTTCAAGCAGACGCAGATCCTCGGGCAGGTCGTGGGCGTCTACCGGAAGATGAGCGGCGGCCGGTACTGAGCCTTTAGGGGCACTTGCTCACGCCGGCATCCGCGGCGAGTGCCCGGGCACAGGCTGCCTTGAGCGTCGTCTTGTCGCCGGCGTCCTTCGCCAACCGCGCGAGCTTCAGCTGCAGCGCCCCGTCGTGGAGCTGTTCTTCTTCCTCCGCCAGCCCGACGAGCAGCTTCACCGCATCGCCCTTGCGCCCCACCGAGGCGAGGAGATCGGCGATGTCGATCAACTCCCGCGGCTCCTCGCCGGAGGCCTTGAGCAGCGCCTGGTCGACCTCGGCCTTGAGGCAGGCCTCGTCCTTGCGCTGCTGGCAAATCCGGGCGAGCGCCGCGTGCACCACCCCGCGATCCTTGATCCGCAGCGACTCGCGGAACGCGGCCTCGGCGTCGGCTGGCTTGTCGAGCTTCATCTGCAGTTCGCCCACCAGCTCCCAGATCGACGGATCGTTCGCCAGCCCCTTCGCTGCCTGGGTGTACGCCTCGACCGCCTCCGGCAGCCGGCTGGCCTGCACCAGGCGATCTCCCAGCTCGCTCATCAGGTCCGGGGCCTTGATCCCCTTCTTCACCACCTCTTCGAGGATCTTCAGCGCCTCCGGCCCCCTCGCCTTCTTCGTCAGCTCCTCGACCGCGCGCAGCACCAGCGCCGCCTTCGCGGTGTCCGGAGCGGCCTCGGAGGCGGCCATGAAGTGCCTCACCGCGTCGTCGAGGTTCTGCTCCTTCAGGTCGAGCTCCGCGGTCGACTCGAGCGCGTTGAAGTCGCGCGGGTTGAACTCCAGCGCCTTCGCCAGGGCCTCCTTCGCTTCCTTCGGGTGGCCTTTGAGCGACTGGATGAAGCCGAGCCGGCTCCAGTTGGTGGCGCGCTTGGGGTCCAGCTTCACCGCGTCCTCGAAGCTCTTCAGCGCGTCGTCGAGCTTCACCTCGGCGAGGTAGACCTCGCCCTGCGCCGCCGGCAGCCGGGGATCGGTCGGGTTGAGCTTCTTCACCTGCTCGTACTGCTCGTGCGCGGCCTTGAAGTCGCCCTTCAAGTAGGCGGCGGTGCCGGCGAGGTAGTACCCGTCTGCCTGGGCCTTCGGCTCGGGAAGCGGGTCCTCCCTGGGGCACCCGGTGAGAAGGAGCGCCAAGAGGACGGCCAACCACCGCAGGTTCCCCGCGAGCATGGCGTGCGACCCTATCAGGTCGTCGCGCTCGTCATCCGCAGCACTTCTTCGAACGAGGTCAGGCCCTGGGCGAGCTTGAGCACCGCCGCCTCGCGCAGCGAGCGCAGCCCCGCCCGGCGCGCCGCCGCGGTCACCAGCGGCACTTCGGTGCCGGCGCTGATCATCTGGCGCACCTCGGAGCTGCAGGAGAACAGCTCGAAGACGCCGGTGCGCCCGAGGTACCCCGTGCCGCGGCACTTGACGCACCCCTTGCCCCGCGCGGTCTGCAGCCCGCCCTCCAGCAGCGGCAGCGGCGCCTGGAGCGCCTCGATCTCTTCGGGAGCGAGGCTCACTGGAATCGAGCAGTGGACGCAGATCTTCCGCAGCAGCCGCTGGGCCATCACCCCCAGCAGGCTCGACGCGAGCAGAAACGGGGGGACCTTCAAGTCGGTGAGCCGCCCCACCGCCCCCACCGAATCGTTGGTGTGCAGTGTCGAGAGCACCAGGTGGCCGGTGAGCGCCGACTGGATCGCGTTCTCCGCCGTCTCCGAGTCGCGGATCTCGCCCACCATGATGATGTCCGGGTCCTGGCGGAGGATGTGGCGGAGCGCGGTGGCGAAGTCGAGCCCGAGCTTGGGCTGCACCTGCACCTGGTTGAAGCCTTCCCACACCATCTCGATCGGATCCTCGACGGTGGTGACGTTGACGTCGGGCCCGGCCAGCGCCTTGAGCGCCGAGTAGAGCGTCGTCGTCTTCCCGCTGCCGGTGGGGCCGGTGACGAGGATCAGCCCGTGGGGCTGCCCAATCCACCCTTCGAAGATCTGCCGTTCGGCGGGGTCGAAGCCGAGCGTCGTCAGGTTGGCGGCGAGCGCCTCGGGGTCGAAGATCCGCATCACCACCTTCTCCCCGAAGGCGGTGGGCAGGGTGGAGACGCGCAGCTCGATCTCGCGGCCGTCGCGGTCGATCTTGATCCGGCCGTCCTGGGGCTTGCGCTTCTCGGAGATGTCGATGCGGGAGATCATCTTCAGCCGGGAGATCACCGGCGCGTGCACCGCGTTCGGCAGCTGGTAGACGTTGTGGAGCACGCCATCGATCCGGAAGCGGACCAGCGACTTGTCCCGCTTGGGCTCGATGTGAATGTCCGAGGCGCGGTTGTCGAAGGCGTAGCGCAGCAGGTAGTCCACCGCCTGGACCACCGGCTTGTCCGAGGCGTCGAGCTGCTGCCCGCTGGAGACCTGCACCAGCTGCTCGAAGTTGCTGATGCTGCCCACGTCGGCGAAGTCGCTCGCCGCCGCCGCGAGGGTCTTGCGGAACCCGTAGACGTCGGCGATCCCCTTGAGGATGTCCGCCTTCGCCGAGAGCACCGGGATGATCGGCATGTTCGCCAGCCGCTGCAGATCCTGAAACAGCGCCGGGGCGAAGGGGTTGGCGACGGCGACCACCAGCGCGCCGTTCTCCACCACCAGTGGGAGGATCACGTTCTTCTGAGCGAAGGGCCGGGAGATGAAGCGGGTCAGCGGCCCGACGTCGAGCTTGAGTGGGTCGATCTTCCGGTAGGGGATGTGGGCCGCGGCGCTCACCAACTCGGTGACGCGATCCTGATCCAGCTTGTCCATCGCGAAGGCGGCGACGATCTCCACCGGGGACACGTCGTACTTCTCGACCCCCGAGGTCTTCACCACCCGGGCTCGGGCAGCGACCTCCTTGGAGGCGATCTCCCTCGCCTGCTCGTGCACCAGCGCCTTCCTCGCCACCAGGGCCTTGAGGACGAAGTCGAGCGAGAAGTCCTGCGGGTTGCGGGGCGGCGGGGCCCCGGCGCTCACCGGGACGGCCATCGCGCTCCCCGGCTCCTCGCGAGCACCGTCCGCCGCCGGAACATCAGCCAGAGCACCGCCGCGGTCGCGAAGAGCAGCGACGTGTCGGCCGGCGTCGAGCAGCCGCAGCCGCCGCTCCCGCCACCGCCGCCGCCGCCAAAGCCGCCGTCTTTCTTCGGGACGATCGGGTGGCCCGAGTCGACGACGTTGCAGAAGGGCTCGCAGCCCGCGTCATTCTCGTTGGGGTTGATGCACTCGCCCGAGGTGCAGACCTCGCCCACCGGGCAGGTGTCGATCGGAATCGAGACACACGGCGGCAGGCAGCCGCGGCCGGTGGGGAGGTTGGCGCAGCGGGTCCCCTGGGGGCACGTGCCCGGGCCAGTGCAGTTGCGCAGGCAGGTCAGCGCGTTGGTCGGCGCCATCGGGTGGCAGGCCGAGCCGGTGGGGCAGGTGCCGCAGCCCTTGCCGCAGGGGGTGGTGCACATCTTGAACGCGTAGAGCGGGTCGACGTTGGTGCAGATCTGCCCCGCGCCACACTGGGAATCGAAGGTGCAGACGTCACCGATCTGCCCCGTGGGGTTCTGCCGATCGATGCACAGCCCGTCGCAGGTGCGGCACTGGAACTGGGTGGTGTTGCCGCAGTCGATGTCCTGGTGACACGAGGGGATGCAGACGCCCCCGGCAGCGGTGAGGGCGCAGGAGTACTCCGGGCGGCAATCGGCCAGGCCCGGCC
>JAYVRT010000856.1:0-3777 GCA_043776025.1 Archangiaceae bacterium
CAGACGATGGTGGCGTTGGCGCCGATGGTCGAGCCGCGCTTGACCCGCGTGGGAAGAAAGCTCTCGGGAGCCTTCTTGAACGCCGCCCGCGGGTTGTAATCGTTGGTGAAGACCATGTTCGGCCCGAGGAAGACGTCGTCCTCCACCGTGACCTTGTCCCAGACGAGCACCGCGTTCTTCACCGTCACCCGGTTGCCGAGCACCGCGCCGGCCTCGATGAAGGCGTGGTCGCCGACGTTGCAGTCCTCGCCGATGCGCGCCCCCTTCATCACGTGGGCGAAGGCCCAGACGCGCGTCCCGGCGCCGACGTCGGCCGACTCGCACAGCGCCTTCTCGTGGATGAAGGGCGGCTTCTTCGCGGCGGGCGGGCTCATGGGCGCTTCCTTCCTCGAGGTCACTTCTTCAGGCCGAGGCCGACATAGACCAGCGGGCGGAGGATGCTCCACCAGCCGGAAATCGGCTTCATCTTCGTCTGGCCCAGCGCTTTGGGCGGGTAAATCTTGGTCACCGCGACCTCGGCGGTGCGGTGGCCGCACTGAATCGCCCGCAGGTAGAGGTACGGCTCGAGCTCATACTCATCGAGCCAACTCTGGTTCAAGTCGATGCGGGGGTCGGTCAGCACCTGGCGCGAGACGGCGCGAAACCCGTTGGTCGACTCGCTGACGTACTTGCGCGCGGCGAGCGAGAACAGCAGCGGGTGCACCCGGGTGGCGAGCTTGCGGTACAGCGGCATCGGCCCGAAGTTTCGCTCGCGCTTCAAGAAGCGGCTGCCCTGCACGAAGTCGGCGCGGCCGGCGACGATGGGCGCGATCAACGCCGGAATCTCCTCCGGTGAGTCCTTGTTGTTGCCGGCCATCACCACCGCGATGTCGTAGCCGCGCTCGACCGCGTATTGGTAGCCGGCCCGCAGCGCCGCGCCGACCCCGGCCACGCGGCCCATCGGCAGCACCGTCGCCCCGAAGGAACGGGCCACCTCGGATGAAGAATCGGTGCAGCCGTCGTCGACCACCAGCACCTCGTCGACGACGTCGCGCGGGGTCCGCCGCACCACCTCGCCGATCTTCTTCTCCTCGTCGAGTACCGGGGCGATCGCAATCACCCGCAGCTTTCGCACCATCAGCCGACGAAGCGATCGAGCAGCGAGGTGAGCGAGGCCCACAGCAGCGCCGAGAGCAGCGGCGCGCCGAGCACCCAGAGAATCTTCTGCTTGCTCGACACCAGCCACGCGATGCCGGCGACCGTCACCACCCACAGCAGCACCGGCGCGTCGTCGTTCGAGCGGCCCCGCTTCCGGTTGAGCGCGCTGTCGGTGAGCGTGTCGGCCGAGCTGTGGAGCTCGACCTCGCTGACGCTGAACGAGCCGTCGCCGCCGCGCGCCGTCAGCCGCACGTAGCGGGCCGGCTGCTCGAGCGTCTTGATGGTCCGCAGCCGCAGCCCGGGGTCGCCGACGGTGTGCACCCGCCAAAGCGGGGTCCAGTTCTGCTCGTCGAGTGAGGCCTCGAGCAGGTAGTCGTCGTTGTTGTCGCCCTGCAGCAGCGCGGCGTGGATCGCCTTCTCTTCCCCTAAGTCCCAGACGGCGAAGCCATTGGCGGAGATGACCGAGGTGCGGGTCGACTTCCACTCGTCGCCCTCGGGCGCGGCGACGCCGTCGGTCATCCGGTCGGGGTCGGTGACGCCCTCGACGCGAATCGGCAGCTTCTTCGCCAGCAGGTTTCCCTCGCCGGCGAAGGCAGGGAGCGCGGCAAACGTGAGCAGAACGAGCAGCCGCATCGTCAGATGTCGAGGTTGTCGACCTTGAGCGCGTTGGCGGTAATCCAGTCGCGCCGGGGCTCGACCTCTTCGCCCATCAGCAGGGTGAAGGTGATGCCGGTGGAGATGTCGTCGCCGACCTTCACCTGCAGCAGCGTGCGGCGGGTCGCGTCCATCGTCGTCTCCCACAGCTGCTCCGGGTTCATCTCCCCCAGCCCCTTGTAGCGCTGAATGGTGAGCCCCTTCGACGCGTCGTCGAGCGCGAGCTTGAGCACCTGCTGGAAGGTGTGCGCGGTGTGGACCTCTTCGCCCAGGTGCACCGTGTACGGCGGCGCTCCGAAGGTCTTCAGCGCTTCTTTGAGCGAAATCAGGTCGCGGTACTGGGGCGACTCGAGGAAGGTCTTGTCGATCACCGTCTCGCGGTGGGCGCCGTTGATCTCGCTGACGAAGACCAGCTTCTTGCTGCTGTGCTGGGGGTCGTCGAGCCGCTTGAGCTGCATGTGGTCGAGGATTTCGGGCGAGCGGGCCTCGAAGTAGTCCTGCATCTTGTCGACTTCGGTCTGCCCGAGGTCCTTGTCGGTGAGGCACTCGACGGTGAAGTTCGCCGCCTGCACCAGCGCGTCGATGACCCGCGGGTCGTTGCGGCTGGCCAGCTTCTCCAGCCGCGCCTGGTAGGTGCGCACCCGCCGCAGCTGCCCTTTGAGCTCGTCGCCGGTGACTTCCTTGCCCTCGACCTGGAGCTTGCAGCGCCCCGCCGCGATGTCGAGCAGGTACTCGTCCTTGGCGTCGTTGTCCTTGAGGTAGGTGTCCTTCTTCGCCCGCGCGATCTTGTAGAGCGGCGGCTGGGCGATGTAGAGGTACCCGTTGGCGATCAGCTCGGGCATCTGCCGGTAGAAGAACGTCAGCAGCAGCGTGCGGATGTGCGCGCCGTCGACGTCTGCGTCCGTCATGATGATGATCCGGTGGTACCGGACTTCTGCGGGCTTGTACTCTTCCTTTCCGATGCCGGTGCCAAGCGCGGTGATCAACGTCACGATCTCGTTCGAGGTGAGCATCTTCTCGAACCGCGCCTTCTCGACGTTGAGAATCTTGCCGCGCAGCGGGAGAATCGCCTGGTTGTAGCGGGACCGCCCCTGCTTCGCCGAGCCGCCTGCGGAGTCACCTTCGACCAAGTAGAGCTCGCACTCCGAAGGGTCCTTCGACTGGCAGTCGGCGAGCTTTCCCGGCAGCGAGCTGCCGTCGAGGATTCCCTTTCGCCGCACCGTCTCGCGCGCCTTGCGAGCCGCCAGGCGGGCGCGGGTCGCGTCGCCGATCTTCCCGACGATCTTCTTCGCGTTGACCGGGTTCTCTTCGAGCCAGGTGGACAGCGCCTCGTTCACCAGCTGCTCGACGACGCCCTTGAGCTCGGAGTTGCCCAGCTTGGTCTTCGTCTGCCCCTCGAACTGGGGGTTGGGCAGCTTCACCGAGATCACCGCCGCCAGCCCTTCACGGGCGTCGTCGCCGGTGGGCGTCTCCTTCAGGTCCTTCCACTGCTGGCTCTTCTCGGCGTAGCTGTTGATGGTGCGGGTGAGCGCCGACTTGAAGCCGGAAAGGTGGCTGCCGCCCTCGTGGGTGTTGATGTTGTTGGCGAAGGTGAAGATCCGCTCGTCGTACCCATCGTTCCACTGCATCGCGAGCTCGAGGCTGATCAGATCCTTCTCGGCTTTGACGAGAATCGGCTTCTCGTGCAGCGGAACCTTCGCGCGGTTCAAGTACTCGACGAACGAGACCAGCCCGCCTTCGAACTTGAAGTCGTGCGCCTTGCCGTTGCGCTCGTCGCTGATGGTGATGTGCAGGCCGGCGTTGAGGAACGCCAGCTCGCGCAGCCGTTCGGAGAGCGTCTCGAAGTTGTACTCGGTGACCTCGAAGATGGTGGTGTCGGGCTTGAAGCTCACCTTGGTGCCGCGCTTGTCAGTGGTGCCAATCTCGGCCACCTTCTGCTGCGGCACGCCGCGGGCGTACCTCTGCTCGTACACCTTGCCGTTGCGC
>JAYVRT010000857.1:0-3777 GCA_043776025.1 Archangiaceae bacterium
CGATTGCGGGCGGTGTGCTCGATGATGAAGTGGCCGTCGAGGAAGATGCTCTGGGCCTGGGTGAGAATCGAGTACTCGCGGTTCAGGTGGCCCCAACGAACCTGGACCATTCCCACCTTCGGGTCGGAGAAGAACGCGACCGTGCGCTGGAGGAAGTCGGGGCTCGGGACGAAGTCCGCGTCGAACACCGCGACGTACTCGCCCTTGGCGACCTTGAGGCCCGCCTCGAGCGCCCCGGCCTTGAAGCCGTGCCGGTTCTCGCGGTGCAGGTAGACGACGTCGACGCCCTTCTGCTTCCAGCGCTCGACGCAGGCGCGCGCGATGCCGCAGGTCTCGTCGGTGGAGTCGTCGAGCACCTGAACTTCGAGCAGCGCGTGCGGGTAGTCGATCTTGCAGACCGCGTCGATCAACCGCTCGACGACGTACATCTCGTTGAAGATCGGCAGCTGGATCGTCACCGGAGGCATCGTCTTCAGGGTTCCCTTCGGAGTCGGGAGCTGAAACTTGTGCCGGTAATAGAGATAGGCCATCCGATAGCGGTGCGATCCATAGATGGACAGCACGGCCAGGACGCCGAAGTAGATGGCGAGGAAGAAGACTTCTACGGTGCTCATCGCGTCGCGTTAGCCCTCAAAGGTCCCGTAAGTACGAAGGAACTTCCCCCCTCCGGGGGCACGGAAACGCCGTACATAGGGGGTTGGCCCCCCTTTAGTCAAAGCGTTTCAACGAATGCGTGTCGAAGACTGTAACAGCCGCGAATTGCGGGGTTATCTGCCACCAGAGGCGCGCGAGTAAATCGCATCGGCGATCAACTGGGCCTTCTGGGATTCGGCGGAGTCGGCCACCGAGCCTTCGAGGAAGATCTTGTTGCCGATGCAGGTGGCGTGGGCGTTGTGAATGCCCGCGCGCGCCAGCTGGGTGTTGATCAGCTCGGCGACGACCGGGAGCACGCGCGGGTTGAGCTGCACGAGGATCGTCACGTTCGGATCCTCACCGACGAGCGCGCGCAGCCGCGCCAGATCCTCGACGCTGTCCACCATGCCGTCGATCACGATCTTCGAGTTGTACTCTTCGACCTTGAGCGAGGGGCTGACGCCGTCGTGAATCAGCTTCGCCAGGTCAGTGGATCTCCCGTCGTCGACCACCACCGCCTGGTTGCGAATGTGCCCGTTGGCCCAGATGGTCAGGCTGGTGCGGCCCTTCTGCTTGCCGAGCACCAGCACCTCGCCGCTGGGCAGCACCTTCACGTCGGCGACATCGTTGGGCCCAACGGCGATCCGGGTCAGCCCCGGGATCCGCAGCACCTCTTGCCCACCCGGGTTCAGCTTCAGCGGTTCCCCGGGGGCAACCAGCAGCGCCACGACGACGAGAGCGGAGGTGAGCATCGGGCCACATTACCGATGGGCGCGAGGAGCAGAACAGGCGCGAGGGTGCGGGAAGGTGGGATTCACGAGCGGGCGAGGAGCGCGGCGCCGGTGATGACCGCCGCGGTCCCCGCCCACTGGCGCTGGGTCGGGCGCTCGCCCATCCACCACGACAGCAGCAGCGCGAAGACGATCGAGCTGTTGCGCAGCGTCGTCGCATGCGCCGCGCCCTCGACGCGCAGGGCGACAAGGAAGAGCGCGTAGCTGCCGAAGCAAAGGACGCCAGCGGCGGCGAGCGTTCTCCATCGCGCGACGAGCAGCTGGGTCAACGGGCCGGGCCCGATCCGGAGCGCCGCGGTCGCAGGGACCAGCCCCACGCTCAGTGAGAGCGCGAACACCTGCATCGGGTCGGCGCCCTCGACGAGCGCCTGGCGGATGCAGGGGTTGGAGAACCCACCACCGACGCCAGCGAGCAGCGCCCAGCCAAACCCGCCAGAGAGCCGCAGCTCGCCGGGCCGCGAGCCGGCGGTGACGACGCCGAAGAGAACCAACGCCGAGGCGACGCCGCCGAGCAGCGACACCGGCTCGGCCTGGAAGAGCACCGACAGCGGCCAGACCCACAGCAGCGCGGTCCCGCGCGAGACGGAGTACGCGAGGCCCAGGGGCGCGGCTTCGAGCGACCGGGCGAGTCCGACGACGTAGAGCCCCTCGCAGAACGCCGAGCCGAGCGCCCACTTCAAGGCGTCCGCTGACATCCAGGCGGCGGGGCGGAGGAGGCAGGCGGCGGCCGCGCCGAGAGTCGCCAGCACCAGCACCACCACCGTCGCGGCGCGGGCCTGCGGCTCGCGGCGGACGAGCGCGTTCCACCCCGCGTGAAGAAACGCCGAGGCGATCACCCACGCCACGGCGCCGAAGGGCATCGTCAGCTGGCGCGGCGCTCGGCGGGCTCGGCCGTCAGGTCCGGCTCGGCGGCGATCTCGACGGCGTCGAGCGACGCGCGGTCGAGGATCTGCCCGACCAGCTGCTCGAAGCCGACGCCGGCCTGGCGCGCGATCTTCGGCAGCAGGCTCATCTGGGTCATGCCCGGCAGGGTGTTGACCTCGAGGACGACGTCATTGGCGGTGTCGCTGCAGAGGAAGTCCACCCGTCCGTACCCGCGGCAACCCAGCGAGCGGTACGCCGACAGTGCCATCACCTCGACGTTGGACACCCGCGTCGCCGAGAGCCGCGGCGGCAGGTGGTAGCGCGCGCCGCCCTGGTACTTGGTCTGGTAGTCGAAGGTCGAGCCGGGGTAGCTGATCTCGCAGCTGCCGAGCACGGTGTCGCCGAGGATGCCGACGGTCACCTCGCGGCCCTTCACCATCCGCTCGACGAGCGCCTCGCCACCGAAGCGGCAAGCCTGGGTGACGGCGGGCCCCAGCTGCTCGGACGTGAGGACCACCGAGAGGCCGACCGAAGAGCCGCCGTGCGCCGGCTTGACCACGCAGGGGAAGCCGAGGTCGAGGTGGAGCTCGAGGGCGCGATCGACCTCCGTGCGGCGCACCGTGTAGCCCAGCGGCGTGGCGAGGTTGTGCTGGCGAAAGAGCTTCTTCGCAAAGGGCTTGTTCATCGCCAGCGCCGAGCCGAGCACGCCCGAGCCGGTGTAGGGGATGCCGAGCACCTCGAGCAGGCCCTGGACCTTGCCGTCCTCGCCCATGCGGCCGTGCAGCGCGATGAAGGCGACGTCGATCTCGGCGGAACGCAGCGCCTTGTCGAGCCCCGGCCCGGCGATCACCCGGGTGACGCTGTGTCCGGTGCTCTCGAGCGCGGTGGCGATCGCCTCCCCGGTCTTCACCGAGATCTCTCGCTCCTCGCCCCACCCACCCATCAGTACGCCGACTCGCTGTTGAGAACCCATGTGTATGTCGTGGCCTCCTGACCGCACGCCGAAGGGCGCAATGGGGAGAAAAGCAGCTGTGATGCCAGCGGCGTGGACGCTACAGGGCTGTGGCGTTCCGTCTAGTTTCCGGCACATCGCCGACGGACAGGGCGTGGGTCCGTGGCCCATCGGCCGCACGCGTCAGTAGTTCCGGAGGTCGTCCTCTTCCGGCTTCTTCTTCCGCGCCTCATCGGCCTTCCGTTTCTCTTCGTCCGCCTCTTTCGCGGCCTCGGCCTTCTTCTTCGCCTCATCGGCCTTCTTCGCCTCATCGGCCTTCTTCGCCTCATCGGCCTTCTTCGCCTCGTCGGCCTTCTTCGCCTCGTCGGGCTGCTTCGCCTCGTCGGCCTTCTTCGCCTCGTCGACCTTCTTCGCCTCGTCGGGCTGCTTCGCTTCACCGGCCTTCTTCGCGTCGGCGGCCTGCTTCGCTTCGTCCGCTTTCTTCGCGTCGTCGCTCTTCTTCGCGTCCGCGGCCTGCTTCGCTTCGTCCGCCTTCTT
>JAYVRT010000858.1:0-3774 GCA_043776025.1 Archangiaceae bacterium
GCCGAGCATGTTCCAGTAGTACATGTTCACGATCAGCCAGATGAACACCAGCAACGGCCCGAGGGTGAACGCCTGGATGTCGTCAGCGCGCAGCAGCAGCACCAGCACCAGCAGGCTGAAGAGCACCTTGATGAAGAAGAAGCTCGCCGCCTGGTTCTTGATGTCGACCTCGGCGCGGGCTTGCTTGATCTCCGTGGGAAAGAGCCAGCCGCCCTTGGCGAGTTCCTCGAACGAGCTGTTGCTGTATTGGAGGAAGACGGTCTGCAGCGAGTATTGAATGCTGTAGAACTTCTCGTCGCGGGCGACGTCGATGCGCTGCTTGTATTCCTTCCAAGCCCAGAAGCCGCCGAACATCGCCGACGACAGCAGCACCGCTGCGGCGCCCGAGGCGACGGCGCCGACGAAGAAGCGCCGGTAGCGGACCGCGAGCTGCCTGGTCTGCTGGTAGACGATCAGCGCCCGGATTCCGAGGGCGACACCGAAGAAGATCGGGAAGAGCTTGGTCGCGACGGCGAAGCCGAAGAAGGCGCCGGCGGTCGCCCACCTCTCGCGCTTCATCAAGACGATCGCCATCCCGAGGCAGAAGAGCCAATCCCACCGAAGGAAGCTGCCGGCGAGGTAGTCGAAGACGATCGGCATCGCGGCCCAGACGAAGAGCGCGATCATCGCGGGCCTGGGGCCGAACGCCTTCCAGATGAACCACCACATCACCGCCATCAACATCATGTCGATCAGTCCGATGAAGGTCTGGTTGACGCGGTCGAGGGGGAACAGCTCGGCGATCGGGTGGGCGATCAGCGCCCAGGCAGGGGAGTTGCTGTTGCCGTGGTCCGCGAGGACGCGATCCCACCCGATGTTGGGGGTGGCGACGAGCATCCTCCGCCAGTCTTCCTTGAACTCCAGCCAGCGCTGATCGCTGAAGCGGGCGCGGATCCTTGGCGCGTCGGCCAGCGCCTGCTCGACGGTGATCAGCTCGAAGGTGGCGATGTCGCGGGTGTGGGTCATCCGGTCGAGCACGTGGGTGCTCTCGCGGTCGGCCATGATCGCGGCCTTGTAGAGGTCGAACCAACCGACCTCCTGCTGGTACTTGGCGCCGAGGTAGAAGTGGAACTGTTCCCACTCGTGGACCATGCCGAGGTTGCCGCGCAGGCCGCCGAAGTTGCACCAGGCGAAGACCATCAGCAGGGTGAGGATCCGCGCGCCCCAGAGCCGGTGCTTCTCCCACTTGCCATCGACGAGGCGATCGATCAGCAGCAGGCCGAGGGAAGCCTCGAGTAGGATGATCTTGATGATTCCGGCGATGAAGTGGTTCATGGCTCGCTTGACTTGCCCACGCGCCGCCGTAACAAAGGCGTCATGAGCGTACAAGAACGGGACGTACTTGCTGCGATGTCGAAAGTCATCGACCCCGAGCTGCACATCGACATCGTCCGCGCAGGAATGGTGAAGGACCTGCGGATCGACGGCGGCAAGATCCTGCTGAAGGTCGAGCTGACGACGCCCGCGTGCCCGATGAAGGCGCAGATCGAGAAGGACGCCGAGGCGGCGCTCAAAGGGGTGCCTGGGCTCGAGAGCTTCAAGATCGAGTGGGGGGCGAAGGTGCGTCCGGCGCCGCAGGGGACCTCGAAGGACTCGCTGCTGCCGGGGGTGAAGAACGTGGTGCTCGTCGGCGCGGGCAAGGGCGGGGTGGGCAAGAGCACAGTGGCGGTGAACCTCGCCTGCGCGCTGCAGAAGCACGGGTCGACGGTGGGCCTGCTCGACGCCGACTTCTACGGGCCGTCGATTCCGACGATGACCGGCATCCGCCGCAAGCCGGTGAGCAAGGACGGCAAGTCGCTCGATCCGCTCGAGGCGCATGGCTTGAAGGTGATGTCGATCGGCTTCCTCATCGAGCCAGACCAGGCGCTGGTCTGGCGCGGCCCGATGTTGCACGGCGCGTTGATGCAGCTGGTGCGCGACGTCAACTGGGGTGAGCTCGACTACCTCGTCCTCGACCTGCCGCCGGGCACCGGCGACGTGGCGCTGACGATTTCTCAGCAGGTGCGGGCGGCGGGCGCGGTGCTGGTGACGACGCCGCAGGACGTGGCGCTGGCCGACGTGGTGCGGGCGAAGCAGATGTTCGACAAGGTCCACATCCCGATCCTGGGGATCGTGGAGAACATGAGCCAGTTCATCTGCCCCAACTGCCACCACGCGACGCACATCTTCAGCTCCGGCGGTGGGAAGAAGGCGGCGCAGTTGATGGACATCACCTTCCTCGGCGAGCTGCCGCTGGAGCTGTCGGTGCGCCAGGGCGGCGACGACGGCCTCCCGGTGGTGGTGGGTCGGCCCGACAGCCCCGAGGCCAAGATGTTCATGGACCTCGCCTCGAAAGTTGCGGGGCGCATCTCTCAGGAGAACATGACGGCCAGGTCCCCGGTGATGGGCGCTGGCGCGGCCTGAAGGAGTTCAAGCGATGTCCCCTGACGATCCGCTGCCTGAAGATCCGCTGATGGACGAGACCGACGGCGAGCCATCCGACGACCGCGAGGACGAGAAGCGCTTCCGGGGGGTGATCCCCGACTTCGTCCGCAAGATGGCGGTAGCGGGCCTGGGCGCGGTGTTCATGACCGAGGAGGGGATCCGCAACCTCGCCGGCCAGATGAAGCTGCCGAAGGAGGCGCTGACGTACATCCTCGGCCAGGCGGAGCACACCAAGGACCAGATCGGCCGGGTGGTGTCGGAGGAGGTCCGGCGGTTTCTCCAGTCGGAGAAGCTGCGCGACGAGTTCCTCAAGCTGCTCGCTGGGATGACGCTGGAGATCAAGGCCGAGGTGAAGCTGGTGCCCGACCGGGTGAAGGGAGAGCCCCAGGCGCGGGTGCAGATCAACGATCTGAAGACCCGGTACGGGGGCTCGGGCAAGAAGAAGAAGGACGAGCACGATTGACCGAAGGTGCTCCGCCGAGGCCGCGGACTCCGCTGTGGCGCCGGCTCCCTCTGCTGGCCGTCGTCGCGCTGGGGCTGTGGCTGTGGCAGGGCGGCGCCGGCGTCGTCCCGGTTCAGCACACGCTGATCTGGAAGGTGCCGGGTAGCTACGCCTCGATCCGCAAGGTCGAGACCCAGCTGTGGGACGGCGACCACCTGCTGGTGCGCGCCGAGCTTCAGACCCCGAAGGGGTTGACGCTCGATCCCGAGCGGACGCTGACAATTGCCCGGGGTCGCTACCGCAGCGAACTGCTCGTCTGGCGCGAAGGGTCCAACCAGCCCGAGGTCAGCCGGGTTCCAGTGGAGATCGACAGCGACGTCACGGTGACGATCCGTTAGCGCGGGTCACTGCGGCGCCGCGACCTCTTTGTGGCAGGCGTAACACCTGGAGGAGCCACAGACGTACCCGGGAACCACGGCCGCTGCCTTCGGGGGCTGATGCAGCAGATCGGTCGGCAAGGTCCCCGTCGGCCCGGAGCAGAGGTGATCGTGGCATTCGTTGCAGGCGGCGGTGCCGGTGCTGCAGGTTCCTGCGGTGTAGGTTCCGGCATCTGGCAGGCTCTTGTGGCACGTCAGGCAAGCGATCGAGGCATGTTTGCCCCGGGAGATCAGGTAGCAGACGTCATGGGGGCTCGACGGCGGGGAGCAGCGCGCCAGCCCGAGCAGCGCGATCAGCCCCACACCGACATGTTGCCTCAAGCCCATGGAATCCCCCCACGCGTCCTCTGAGTAGCTGATCGAATCAGAACGTCCAGCCCAGCCGAACCCCGCCAGAGAACATCGGGGCGATGCCCCACGAAAGGTACCCAC
>JAYVRT010000859.1:0-13279 GCA_043776025.1 Archangiaceae bacterium
CCACGAGGCCAGCGCCGAGCCGGGGTCGAGCTGGGGAGCGTTGAACCGGCCGTGGGGGAAATTCAGGTGTGAGCCCTGCTCAGTCCTCAGCACCGCGGTGGTCTCAACGCCATAGTAGCTGGAGTCGCAGCTGACCTGCATCGTCGCCTGGTGCAGGTTGCTGACGTCGGGGAGGCTGGGGTTGAAGGCGAACACCGGATCTCGCGTCATGTCCTCCGGAGAGATCGTGGTGTAGAGCCGGGTCAAGGTCGGGAGCGCCTCGAAGAGCGCCGCCGCCGCCCGGGTCGGCTCGACGACGCGGCTCCAGATGTCGCCCGCCATCTGCACCGGCTGGTAGTTGGCCGTCGCCTGGCTCGGGTAGTAGTCGAAGCCCGAGTAGTACTGGTCGGCAGACACTCCTGTCGGCGGCGGGAGGAACTTCGTCAGGATTGCCTTCAGCTGGGCCGAGAGCAGCGGCGCCGGCGAGTAGAAGCCACGTGGCGAGGGCACCGAGAAACCATTCGCGTAGAGGTAGTGAAGGAAGGCCGAAGCGGTCGGCTGGGCGGCGAGCTGGCTCAGCAGTCCGAAGCGCCCGGGCGGCGCCAGCCGGCTGCGCATCACCTGGCTCGAACCGGCGTACTCGGTGACGAAGGTGTGCCGCGTCGGCGCCTCACCCACCGCGCGGATGATCACCGAGTTGTAGTTGCTGCCGGCGCGGACCCAATCGATCGCCGCGTCGTTGATGACCGTGTGGAAGTAGTTGCGGGGGATCGCGCGTCCCTGCCCGAGCATCCACACCTGAACTCCCATGTTCTGAGCGGCGCCGGTGGACGTCAGGATGATCGGGATCATCCCCACGTCGGAGGCGTACTTGAGGACGACCGGCTGGAGGTCGCCGGTGGAGTTGCCCGAGTGGAGCTTGAGCGCGAGGAAGAAGGCGCCGGGGTGGATGTACGGCGCGACGCTGTCGGTGGTGCCCACGGGGACGAAGTAGCGGTTGTCGGCGAGCCAGCCGAGCATCGCGTCCTTCGAGTCGGCTCTGAGGACCGCGTAGTCGTAGGGGCCGATCGAGTCCTGCACCACCAACGGGCTCGCCGCGCCAGCGTCCGCGCTGCCGCTGTTGCCTCCGCCGGCGCCCCCGAAGCCTCCCGAGCCGCCTCCGGTGCCGCCGGCGTACTGGGGGTAGCAACCCTTGTCATAGAGGGTCGTCATCCGGTACTCGGGCTGGGTCGCGGCGTAGAGCTGGGTGAACAGCTCGTCGGTCGACAGCTCGAGCGTCGGCACCGCCGGCAGTGGCAACAGCCAGCCGAAGTCCTTCGCGTCTCCCGAATACTGGATCTGCACGTGCGAGGTGACCTGCCCATCTTTGACCGCGAAGAGGATCCGCTCGCCGGCCTGGACGATCGGAACGGTCGGATCGGGCGGGGTGAAGCAGCCGCAGGCCTCGGCAGAGGAGGGGAGCATCAGCAGCGCCCCGAAGGCGACGCTGCACGACATCAGGCACGAACGGAAGGCGGACATGGGTGACCTTTGAAGGAGGTTCCCTTCAGACACCCGGCCCGCCCACCGTGGGACATTCTACGACCGGCGGCGCGAGCGCAGCAGCAGCCAGGCCGCGGGCCACAGGCCCATCAGCAGCGCCGTGGCGCCGGACGCCGAGCAGCCGAAGCCCTGCGCCTTGTTCACCGTCGTCGAGATGACCTGGAGGTTGTCCGTCGCCAGCACCGGCAGGCCCTCTTCCCGCAGGATCTCGATTCGCAGCGAGGCCGGCATCGTCGACAGGTCGAGCGCCGCCGCCTTGAACCGGCCGTTGGGGTAGTTGAGGTTCCAACCCTGCTCGGTGGTGAGCCAGGCCGAATTCTCCGAGCCGGTGATGCTGTTGCAGCCGACCTTCATCTTCGCCTCGTGCACGTTGGCGATGTCGGGCAGGCCGCGGTTGAAGCTGAACACCGGGTCCTTGTTCATGTCCTTGGGAGAGATCGTCGTGTAGAGCCGGGTGAGGTACGGCAGGACGTTGAAGAGCGCTCCGGCGGCGAGGGTCGGCTTGATCACCGCCTCGACGATCGCGTCGGTCATCACCTGCGGCTGGTAGTCCACCGTCCAGTCGGTGAGGTCCTTCGCGTAGTAGGTGGACGTCGTGTAGTACTGGTAGCTCGCGTAGAACTGATCGGCGCTGATCCCCTGAGCGGCCAGTTTCGGCGGCACCGGAATGTACTTGGCGAGGATCGCCTTGAGCGGCGCGGGGTAGACGTTCTGCCGGGCGTACCCGTGGGCGTTGAGATAATTGACGAAGGAGAGGGCGGTCGGCTGCGCGGCGAGGATCGCGGTGTCGCCGAAGCGGCCAGGGTAGCTGAGCTGGTTGGACATCACCGTGCTCTTGCCGGCGAACTCGGTGACGAAGGTGTGGCTGCCGGGCGCTTCACCCGCGGCCTTGATGATCACCTCGTTGTAGTTGGCGCCCGACTTCTGCCAGTCGATCAGCGCGTCGTTGATCACCGTGTGGTGGTAGTTGCGCGGGATCGCGCGGCCCTGGCCGAGCATCCACACCTGGACGCCCATGTTCTCTTGCGCCCCGGTCGAGGTGAGGAGGATCGGGATCATCGCCGCGTCAGAGGCGTAGTGGAGCACCACCGGCTGCAGATCCCCCGCGGCCTTCCCCGAACGGAGCTTGAGCGCGAGGAAGTACGAGCCCGGGCGGATGTACGGGGCCACGGTGTCGTCGGTGCCGGCGGGCACGAAGTACCGGTTGGTCGACAGCCAGTTGAGCATCGCGTCCTTCGAGTCCGCCTTCAGCACCGCGTAGTCGTACGGGCCGATCGAGTCCTGCACCACCAGAGGGCTCACCCCGGGAGACGAGCCGCCACCGGCCTCGGAGGCGTTGGTGCCGTCGGTCGCGGAGTAGGCCGGCCCGGGGAAGTTCTTCGCCTGGGGGCAGGACGAGTCGAAGGTGAGGTTGAGCCGGTACTTTGGCTGGGTGGTCGCGTAGAGGTCGGTGAAGACCTCGTCGCTGCCCAATTCGAGCGTCGGCACCGAGGGCAGCGGCAGCAGCCAGCCGAACTCGGCGGCCGTGCCCGCGTACTGAATCTGCACGTGCGAGGTGACCATCCCCTGGTCGACCGCAAAGAGGATCCGCTCTCCCGCCTGGACGATCGGGACGGTGGGATCCGGCGGCGTGAAGCAGCCACAGGCCGAAGCAGCCGGGGCCCAGAGCGCGGCGCCGAGCGCGGTCGCTCCAGCGAGGGTGGTCAGCAGCTTGGTTCGGGTCATTTTGATGGCTCCCAGTAGAGGCGGGGGCCTTGTGCACGCGGCTGACCAACTTTCACGCCTATTGGAAGGGTGGAAGATCGCGGCCTTGGCGACATAGCGCCGACCTTGACCCTCGGAAAACTGAGTCGCACCCCTGGCGCCCACGCGTTTTCCGAGGCCGAGACCACGCGACCTCCTCAGGACTCCCCGCCAGACGCGCGTGGCGCGATCGCTGCAGCCTTTGTCTGGGTCTGTGTCCCAGTCGGGCGGCGCTGGGTGTCCAAAGGTCGGGTCTACGGGGGTTCCATGGGTTTGTTCGACAGGGTCAATTTGCCGCAAGCGCAGGGGTGTGCGATTCACTTGGGAATGGGGGAAGGAAACGGAAGGTCTGCGTGGCGACCTGGGGCCACGCTCACGGTGCTCTGTGTCGGGTTGCTCGGCTGCCCGGGCCCCAATCCACCGGATGCAGGACCCACCGACGTCATGCTCGGCGCGCCGGATGCCGGCTTTCAGTTCGCGATCGCTCCCTTCGAGGTCCCCAAGGGCAGCGAGACCCAGCGCTGCTTCTTCCTCGAGATTCCTTCCGACGCGCCGGTCTACGTCAACCGGTTCGAGGTGGCGCAGAACGCGGGCTCGCACCACGCCAACGTCTTCCGGGTGAAGACGATCAAGAACCTGAGCGGGATGCCGGGCGACTCGGTGGTCGAGGGCGAGTGCTGGATCAGCCCGAACTGGTCAGACTGGCCGATGATCACCAACTCCCAGCAGTCGACCGGGTCCGGAGCGTCGGGCAGCGCCGGCTACAGCAACTTTCAGATGCCCGCCGGCGTCGCGGCGCGGTTCGAGCCGCACGAGCTGATCATGATCCAGACGCACTACGTCAACGCGACGAGCCAGAAGACGCCGCTGCGGGGCAAGGTGCTGGTGAACTTCCACACCGTCGACGCGGGCGCCGTCACCGCCGAGCTGGGGACGATGTTCGCCACCAACCAGAGCATCAAGATCTGCCCGCACGACGTCGACAAATTCTTCGAGTCGAAGTGCGGGATGTCCGCCACCAATCCGGTGACGATCATCGGGGCCAACAGCCATTTCCACAGCCGCGGCACCTACTTCTCGATGGCGGTGGTCGACGGCACCGGCGACGCCGGCTCGCCCTTCTACGAGAACCGCAGCTGGGACGACCCGAAGATGGACTGGAGCCTGAAAGTCCCGGTGCCCGCGGGCTCGGCGGTGCAGTACCGCTGCGAGTACAGCGCGCCCTCCGACACCTGCGGCAACGCCGACGCCGGCTGCTGCTACACCTTCGGCGGGCACGTCGAGACCCAGGAGCACTGCAACATCTTCGTCTACTACTACCCCAAGGTTCGTGACGTCGGGTGCTTCTGAGCCGCCTCTTGCCATTTGCCGCGGTCGCGCTGTTGGCCCCGGGCTGTCCCAATCCTTCGATCTGCGCCGCTCCCGTGGCGGTGTGGGGCGACGCCCAGAAGCCCGCGCGCCTGGAGATCGTCACCCGCAACACCGACGGCACCTACGCCGAGCTGACCGCGGAGAATCAGCCGGTGGAGCTCACCTTCCCGATCCAGGGGGGGCACGTGCTGTTCGTCGGGGCGCGGATCTTCAACCTCGGCGCGTGCGGCGACTCGCTCGCGGCGAGCCTGAAGAATCCCCTGACCGGAGAGATCCTCGCCACCGAGAAGCGCAGCGTCGACTTCGTCCACGGCGGCGCCGACGGCGGGACGCCGGATCTCTCCGACACCTCGAACGTCGCCAACGTACCGGCGTGCCCAGACGCCTCGGCGCGCGACGTCGTCGAGACCGACTGGGTCCTCGAGGTGAGCGTGACCGACAAGCAGCAGCGCACCGCGACCGCTTCCCGCCACGTCCGCCCCGCCTGCCACCAGACGGATCCCGACGCCCGGGCCCAGTGCGTGTGCGAGTGCCAGGCGAACTACGTCTTCGGGCGCTGCGGACGCACCGACGGAGGCGCCGATGGCGGGTGAATGCCGGCTGCCGCTGCTCGCCTGCGCGCTGCTGCTGTGCGCCTGCCCCCAGCAGGGGTGGACGGTGCTGAGCAGCTCGCTCGACCGCGTCGGGCTCTGTGTCACCAGCCCCGCGGCGGGAGAGGTCTTCGTCGCTGGCGGCGGGCTGGGCAATGGCAGCAGCGGCCTGCTCCTTCACCTCAAGGCAAACCACTGGAGCACGATCGACGTCGCCACCACCGACACCCTGTGGTGGGTGCACGCGTTCTCCGCGACCCAATTGCTCGCCGTCGGAGAGAAAGGAGCGATCTACCGCAGCGACGGCGTCACCGCGACGCGGATGACCTCGCCCACCCCCGCGACCCTCTTCGGAGTCTGGGGCGCGAGCCCTGACGACGTCTGGGCGGTCGGCGGCTCTCCGGGGAGCTTCGGCCCCAACGACGTGCTGCTCCACTACGATGGGACGCAGTGGACCTCGCAGGCGGTGCCCCAGGTGCTTGGCGCGGCGTACTTCAAGGTCTGGGGCAGCGCGAAGGACGACGTCTTCGTCGTCGGGCAGGGCGGTGTCATCCTCCACTACGACGGGAGCAAGTGGACGCGGCAGACGAGCCCGGTGACGGTCACGCTCCTCACCGTCGCCGGGCGCTCGGCCACCGACGTCTACGCGGTCGGCGGTCCGCCGGCGGCGCTGCTCCACTACGACGGCACGGCGTGGACCAGCGTCACGCTCCCCGAGTCGGCGTCGGGTCTCGCCGGGGTGAGCGCAACGGGGGACGGCACGGTCTTCGTCGTCGGCCTCGGCGGGGTGAAGTGGCGGTCGACGAAGGCCAGCCCCACGTTCGTCGCCGACACCCAGCAGTCGCCCCGGCAGGATCTCCACTCGACCTGGGCCGGCCCCAACGAGACCGGCTTCGCCGTCGGAGGAGACTTCCTCGTCGCCGGCACGCCCGGCGTCGCGAAGAAGGGCGTCGTCGCGTACTTCGGCCCCTCGCCGCCCCCGGCGATTCCGGCAAACCTCCCGTAGGGAGCGCCGCCGCGTTCAGGCCACGTGCTTGTGAGGCCGCCGGCGGGGGAAGGACCCTTTCGGGGAGATTATGATAATACATAATCAGTACCCCTCGAGGGTCGGCGGGCCCCCCTTGAGCTCGGTCGCTTCAACGCGAACCGAGTTTGCTCTCGTCCGGACCTGTTCAGCCCCCTGCCAGGTGGGGCTTCACAGCGTCCGCAGCCACGCCACGATCGCCGCGCGATCCTCGGCCGGCCAGGCAGTGCCCCAGGTGTGGCCCGGCACTGGCCCCGGACCCAGCGGCCCGCCGGTGTAGCCGGGCTCGAGCCGCGCCGGAGAGAGCAGGTCCTCGAGCGTCGCCACGGCGCCGTGGTGCAGGTACGGGCCGGCGTCGCCGACGCGGATCAGCGCCGGGGGCCGGTACTTGCCGGTGCCGCGCGCCGCCCCGATGGCGAAAGCCAGCTCGGTGCCGATGGTCTTCGCGTCGACCGGCGCGCCGCCCCACACCGGGTTGGAGTGACACTCGGCGCAGCCGCGCTCGAACAGCTTCGCCCCGCGCTCGGTCTGCTCGGTCCGCTCCGACACTCGCGGCGCCGACTCGAGCGAGTAGAGGTACATCGCCAGCGCCCAGGCCAGCTCGCGCGGCGGCCGCACCTTCTCGTGGTTCGAGTGCAGCAGCTGCGTCTCCTGGCGGATCGCGAGCGCCGCCGGGCCGGTGTGGCGAATCGTCCCCGCCTGGGTGAGCGAGCTCTGAAACCGCAGCCCGAACAGGTCGGGGATCGCCACCGGGTCTTCGTCCTTGTCCTCGGTGACGTCGGCACGCCCGGGGCCCCAGGTCGCCATCCGCCGCTTCAGCTCGGGGTCAATCGGCTCGCCGGTGCCGGCGTGAAACGCGAGCCGGAGCCGCCCGTAGTCGAAGTGCCGCCGCGCCACGCCAGGCGCCACCACCCCATCGACGACCGCGCTGTGGCAGAGGGCGCAGGTGATGCCGACGCGGCTGCGGCCATCGATGTCGGTGAAGCGCACCAGGCCGACGTAGGCGCCGTCCGGCGTGCGCTCGAGCCCGACCTCGGCGGCCAGCCGCGGGTTCACCAGCGCGAACTCCGCCAGCGGCTCGGCGCGCATCGGGTAGGCGAAGAAGACCTCGCGGCCGAGCGCGACCCAGCCCGCGGGCGTGGTGGGAGCGACCCCGTTCCACACCGGTGCCGGCTGCGCAGCGGCGCCAGGCGGGGGCAGGCGCACCGAGCGCGGGTTCCACTCCGGCAGCGCGTCCCACCCGGCGGTCCGAAGCCCGTAAGAGCTCAGCCGCTGGCGCGAGTACGCGTTCGCCGGATTCTCCAGACAATCCACCAGCGCCTGCCGGCGAAACGCGGGGTCTTCCAGGTACTGCCGCCGCTGGGCGGCGACCCACGGCTCGGACCACGCCGCCGCGGGCTTCTCCCGGCAACCGCACAGCAGCGCCCCGACGAGCGCGAGCGCTGCCAGCGGGAATCTCAGGTGACGACCTCGGGCTCGCGCTGGGCGTCGACCGTCAGGGTACGGACGCCGCCGTCGATCGAGACATCGACTTCGACGCGGTAGGTCTTCTCGTAGAGCCGGGAATTGGCGTCGCTGGCGTAGGTCGGCGCCGAGAGCTTGTAGGTCGCCTTGAGCGCCGCGCCCGGGGCCAGCTGCTGGTCCCACGCGACGTACTGCTCGCCGCTCCACCGCTGGGGCTCTCGCGACTTCAGAGTGTCGAGCACCTTGCCCGTCGCCGGGTCGACCAGGCGCACCGCGAGGATCTCGATCGTCGCCGCCATCGAGTCGTGGGAGACGAACGCCAGCTGGATGCTCGTCTGCCGGCAGAGACTGGGGCAGGGGTCGGAGAGGCAGATCCCCGCGGCGTCCTTCGCCGCGGGCGAAGCGTTGGGGCAATCGTTGGCGAGGGTGGCCGACGAGAGCGACGCGTCAACGAAGTTCGCGCCACAGGGGACCGGGGTCGGAGCGCCGCAGGCAGCGAAGAGGCAGACGGCGAGGAACATCGAAGTGGTTTTCATGGCACCGGCGCATCGCAACCGCCGGACCACCGCGAACGGCCCGGAATCCTTCAGGCCCGGTGCCGCCGGGGCCAACGGGTTTCGTGGAAGCCCCTCAAGAAAGTGAGGCTTCTGGTATTCGTCAGGCCCGCCATGGAGCGCGACCTGTTGATCGGCAGCTGGAGGCTGGCCCCCGATGACTTCGGCGCCCGCCGCCGCTACGGCGAGCACGGGCTCGAGATCACCGCCCATGGCGACCTGGTGCAGTCGACGGCGGTCGACGGTGGGCTGGCGCGGGTACTGCTGACCTGGCGCCTCGAGGGCGACACGCTGATCACCGATCAACCGTCGGCGCCGAAGGAGGTGCGGAGCAAGGTGACGCTGCTCCCCGACGGCCAGCTGCTGATGGGAGAGGCCGCGGAGGCCTCGCGCTACGTGCCCGACGATCCTGCGCTCCCGTTCGATCCCGACGCCCAGCTGTACGCGCTCGCGGGCACCGCGCTCCGCCACGGGGTCGCCAGCGTCGGCAAGGGTGGGCCGTTCGTCCCCTTCCTGATGACCCAGACGGCGAAGCAGATGCAGCTGATCCGCATCGTCGATCAGAGCGCGGAGCAGGCCGAACGGGCAGGGCGCTCCCAGGCGGGCCAGTTGCTCGACGACGTGAAGCTCTGCGCCTGGACCTACGATGGGCTGGTCACGATCGACGGTGAAAAGACCGACGCGGCGTTCGCCCAGGTGAGCGTCCGCGGCCGCCGCCAGTCGAAGATCCTCGCGATGCGCTACCACCTCAACGCAGAGGGCACGGGCGCAGGGTTCGGCGGCTTCCTCGTCGCGGGCGAAGCCGACGGCTGGCTTCGTTAGCTGTGCGGCGGGGTCTGCGCGCGCCGCCAATCGAGCTGGCGGGCGACCACCGACTCCAGCAGCGTGTGCATCTGTTCCGGCGGGGTGTGGTCAGTGACGTGAACGAACCCGGCGGTGGTGGCGTCGGTGCCGCCGAACGCGTCGGCGAGGTTGTAGCCGAGGTAGTTGCACAGGTACGCGCTGCGATCGGGGGAGTAGTTCGGATCCGACTTGCTCGTGCCCACCTCGCGCTTGTCGCCGAACTTCTTCAGCGCGTTGTTGATCGTCTCCACCGGGAGATCCGTCTTCAGCTGGTCCTTTCCGCCGGCCCGCACCACGCCCGGGGTGATCGGCTTGTTGTCTCCGTCCTGGCCGCCGCTGACCTTGTTCTCCGGGAGCTCCTCGACCTGCGAGTCGCCGCCGGTCACGCCCATCGAGAGGATCACGTCCGGCGGGCTCCGCTTCATCTCGTCGATGAAGCCGTTGACCGCGCCGTGGTTCACATCCAGCCGGCGGTACTCGACGATCGCCCCCTTCACCCCGAGCTCGGCGAGCTTCTGCGCCATGTTCGCCGACGGGTTGTCGGTGATCCCCATGAACGCGCCGTAGCCGGTCACCACCACCCGCAGCGGCTTCTCCCCCGGCTGGAGGCCGAGCGCGTCGGGCTTGTAGAGGGCGATGTGCGCCGCCGTGCTCTTCTTCGTCGCGGCCGAGCCGGCGAAGGTCTCCGGATCGTAGGGGTGAACGTCGCCGCCGTAGACGAGGCCGGTCATCCCCTGCGGCAACTGCTGTTGCAGCCTGGTGAGGATCGCGGAGGGCATGTCGCCCTTCTTCACCGCCACCGACAGCTCCTTGCCGTCGATGTTCAGCTTGATCGTCCCGTCGGCGGTCGCCTTGCCCTTGACCGAGAAGCTGTTGTCGAACAGCCCGATCTTTCCCGTCAGGCCCGGCACCTCGAGCTTGAGGTTGGCGTAGCGGCCCTCGACGTTGGTGACCTTCGCCAGCGACTGCAGGTTCACGTAGGCGTTGGGCTGCGCCATCACCGACAGGTGCTTCATCAGGCGCTGCTTGGTGCCGTCGTCGAAGCCGTCGGCTGCCTTGAGCAGCTCCGCCCGCTCGGCCGGGTCGAGCCCGCCGGCGTCCCGGACCTGGAGCATCAGCTTGTCGAGCTCCGCGGTGTCGACCTTGCCGTCGTTGGCTTTGTAGGCCGTCAGCGCCTGCCGGATCTTGTCGATGTTCATTGGGTTTCCAACACTACCGGGGCCCGGCCTGGAGTGCTAACCGTCGCGTCGCAAATGAGCACCTGGACCACTGAGCGGCTGCGCTGGTTGCAGCAGACGTACGAGAAGGCGAAGGCGAAGGCGCCCGAGCGCCGCGAGAAGTTCCTCACCTCGTCGGGAATCGAGCGCGGCCCGCTCGACGCGCCGCCCGAGGACCTGCTCCCCCGCCTCGGCTTCCCTGGCGAGTACCCGTTCACCCGCGGCGTTCAGCCGACGATGTTCCGCGGCCGCTTCTGGACGATGCGCCAGTACGCCGGCTTCGGCTCGGCGAAGGACGCCAACCAGCGCTACCACTACCTGCTGCAGAGCGGGCAGACCGGCCTCTCGGTCGCCTTCGACCTGCCCACCCAGATGGGCTACGACGCCGACAGCCCGCGCGCCCGCGGCGAGGTGGGCAAGGTCGGCGTCAGCATCGGCTCGGTGCGCGACATGAAGGTGCTGCTCGACCGCCTGCCGTTGGGCGAGGTGAGCACCTCGATGACGATCAACGCCACCGCGCCGATTCTGTTGTGCCTCTACGCCGCGGTCGGCGAGCAACAGGGCGTGCCGATGGACGCGCTGCAGGGCACGGTGCAGAACGACATCCTCAAGGAGTACATCGCGCGCGGCACGTACATCTACCCGCCGGCGGCCTCGCTGCGGCTGATCACCAACCTCTTCGCCTTCTGCGCCCAGAAGGTGCCGAAGTGGAACCCGATCTCGATCAGCGGGTACCACATCCGCGAAGCGGGCTCGACCGCGGCCCAGGAGATCGCCTTCACCCTCGGCGACGGCATCGCCTACGTCGAGGCGGCGGTGGCGGCGGGGCTCCAGGTCGATGACTTCGCCGGGCGCTTGAGCTTCTTCTTCAACGTCCACAACGACTTCATGGAAGAGGTCGCCAAGTTCCGCGCCGCGCGGCGGCTGTGGGCGAAGATCATGAAGGAGCGGTTCAAGGCGAAGGATCCCCGCTCGATGATGCTCCGCTTCCACGCCCAGACGGCGGGCAGCAGCCTCACCGCGCAGCAGCCGCTCAACAACGTCGTCCGCGTCTCGCTTCAAGCGCTGGCGGCGGTGCTCGGAGGCTGCCAGTCGTTGCACACCAACTCCTGGGACGAGGCGCTCGCGCTGCCGAGCGAAGACGCGGCCCGCATCGCGCTGCGCACCCAGCAGATCATCGCCCACGAGACCGGCGTCGCCGACACCGTCGACGCGCTCGGGGGCTCGCACCACCTCGAGCAGCTCACCGACGCGCTGGAGGCCGCGGCGGAGCAGTACCTGACGAAGATCGACGCGATCGGCGGCATGGTCCGCGCGATCGAACAGGGCTACCCGCAGCAGGAGATTCAGAGCGCCGCCTACGCCGCCCAGCGCGAGCTCGAGGACGGCGCGAGCGTCGTCGTCGGGGTGAACAAGTTCCAGGTGAAGGAGAGCCGGCCACTGGGCCTGCTCAAAGTGGACGCGCAGGTCGAGCGCGACCAGATCGAGGCGCTGAAGGTGCTCCGCGGCAGCCGGGACAACGGCGCTGTCACCCGGGCGCTCGACGCGCTCAAGCGCGCGGCGGCGACGCCCAACGAGAACCTGATTCCGCTGATCTACACCGCGGTGAAGGCCGAGGGCTCGCTGGGCGAGATCTCCGACGCGATGCGCGCCGTCTTCGGCGAACACCGCGAGCACGTCGTCCTCTGACGCTTCAGGCGCCGGGAGGCGGCGGCGGAGGAGGCGGCGGCGGCAGCTCTCCGGACGGCGGCGGCATCGGCGGCGGCGGGCCCGGAGGAGGCGGCGGCGCCGAGTAGTCCGGCGTCTGTGGCTTGTGCCCGGTGCGGCCGAACTGCAGGCCGACCTTGAACTGGTAGATCAGCCCGTTGACCCCAGCGCCGGAGGCGGTGCTCCCCCCGGACGCGGCGGTGGTCACCACGGGCACGTTGATCGCGAACTCCGGGAGGATCTTGAAGATCTCTCCAATCGCGATGCAGTACCCGACGCTGCCGCCGACCCCGAAGTTGTAGATGATTCCGCTGCCGCCGCTGCTGCTGCCGGTAATGAAGATGTTGTTGATTCGGGGCCCGAAGACCAGCTCGTTGCCGTCGAGGTGTTTGAGCCCGATCAGCAGCGGGATGCCGACGTTGAAGTAGGTGAGCGCCGCGGAGCCGCCGCCGGTGCTGCCCGCGCCGATGAAGATTCCGCCGATCGTGGGCGCGACCGACATCGCCAGCGTCTCGGCCTGGGGGTCGGTGATGAGGAACTTCGTCTGCAGCTCGATCAGCGAGCCGCCGGTGCGGACCCCGAGGTCGAACCGATCGTGGATCCCGTACCGGAAGGCGACGTCGAGGTGGGGCAGGGTCAGGTTGGCGCCCCCGGTTCCGGTGACCGCCGCGCCCCAGACCCCGGCCTCGGCCGCGACCTGCCAGTGGCCCTTTCCGAGCGTGTCGGCAGTCTGCACCGTCCCCATCGAGAGGCATCCGGTGGCCCCGACCATCACTCCCAGCGCCCCCGCCAGCAGTCCAACCCGCCGAAAACCGATCATCTTGTTTGACCCTCCCGGGAAACTGCGCGGTCATTGTGCCCGAGTTTTCCGCTAGCTTCGATCTTCTTAGCGATGGCTGACCCACTACAGGTCTGGATCCGCAACGACAAGGGCAAGGTCTGGGGGCCGGTGATGCCCTCCACCATCGAGCTCTTCTTCGAAAACGAGCTGATCCCCGGCAAGGTTCAGGTCTCGCTCGACGGCACCAACTTCGTCTACCCGGCGCGGCTGCCCGAAGTGCGGGAGTCGGTGCCCAGGGAGCTGTGGGGTGAGGGAACGGCTGAACCGGCTCCGGCCGCGCCCGCCGCGCCGCCGGCGGCCGCCTCGAAGATCCCCGGCGGGCCACCCAGGCTCGGGGCGCCTGCCGCAGGGCCGGGCGCTGCCGCCGCCGCCCAGGCCCGCGCCGCTTCCGCCGCCGTTCCCGG
>JAYVRT010000860.1:0-3768 GCA_043776025.1 Archangiaceae bacterium
CGGCGCTCGTCTCGTCGTTGCACGCGACGGTGATCAGCGAACGCTTCAGCCGCTCTGCCATGAACTCGACGAAGCGCGACTTGCCGCACCCCGTGGGACCCTTGAGCAGCACCGGCAGCCGCTGCGCGTGCGCGCGCTCGAAGACGGTGACTTCATCTCCGATGGGCCGGTACCAGCTCACGAGTCAGCTCCTCGCCGCGGCGATGGCCGGAAGCGGAGCATTCACCGCCGGCTCTTCCACGCCCGGCTTCATCGTCGCGAGCGCAGTCGGGAAGCCGTAGCGGATGAAGTTCCACACGTACGCGATCACGCCGGTGGTGAAGAGGCTGGCCGCGAGGATCAGCCCCCAGAAGTGCACCGCCACTTCGTTCTGCACCGTCATGAAGTCCATCCCCGCGCGGCGCTCCAGCACCACCTGGGAAACGCCGGCGACCGCGAAGGCGAGCACCATCGCCACCATGCCCACGTTGGTGACCCAGAACGCGTAGCTGGCGGTGACGTGCTCGTACAGCTTGCGGCCCGTCATCAGCGGCATCGCGTAGGTGATGATGCCGAGGATCAACATCGCGTAAGCGCCCCAGAAGGCCATGTGGCCGTGCATCGCGGTGACGAGCGTGCCGTGCGTGTAGATGTTCACCTGCGGCAGCGTGTGCGCGAAGCCCAGGAAGCCGGCGCCCACGAAGCTCATGAAGGCGCAGCCGACGGTCCAGAGCAGCGCCACCTTGTTGGGGTGCGTGCGCCCGCCCTTCTTCGCCATCGAGAAGGCGTAGATGGCCATGCCCAGGAACGCGAGGGGCTCGAGCGCGCTGAAGACGCCGCCGACCATGAGCCAGTACCTGGGCGTGCCGATGTAATAATAGTGGTGGCCCGTTCCGAGGATGCCCGAGAGGAACGTGAAGCCGACGATCACATAGAGCCACTTCTCGATGATCTCGCGGTCGACGCCGGTCAGCTTGATCAGCAGGTACGAGAGGATCGCGCCCATGATCAACTCCCACACGCCCTCGACCCAGAGGTGCACCACCCACCAGCGCCAGTAGCTGTCGATGGTCTGGTTGTCGGTGGGCAACATGCCCGGCAGGTAGAGCAGCGCCGCGGCGAGCAGCCCGAAGAAGAGCACCATCGAGGTGGTCGACTTCTTGTCGCTCTTCCACACCGTCCAACCGATGTTGGCGATGAAGGTGAGCACGTCGATCACCACCAGGTAGTCGAGCGGCCGGGGGATCTCGAGGAACTTGCGGCCTTCCCACCAGCCGAAGTGGAACCCGATGATCGCGGTGACGCCGACCAGCACGAAGGCGATCAACTGCGCCCAGGCCAGCTTCGGCCACGCCAGCTCGCGATCGCACTCGTCGGGAATGATCCAGTACGCCGCGCCCATGAAGCCCGAGAGCATCCACATCACCAGCAGGTTGGTGTGGCTGGCGCGGGCGACGTTGAAGGGGATCCACGCGTGCAGCTGATCATTGCCCGTGTGGGCGAACGCCATGATGAAGCCGTAGACCAGCTGCAACGAGAACAGCAGCATGCAGGTGGCGAAGAAGCCCCACGCGACCTTCTGACTCTGGAACTTCATCGGGCGGTCTCCTTCTGCGCAGCGAGGAACGGGACGAGCTCTGCGAGCTGCGTCTCATCGAGAGGAAGCTTTGGCATCTTCGTGCCCGGCTTCACCGCGGGCGGATCACGCAGCCAGCGATCGAAGTACGCGGCGTCGAACTTGTTGCCCACGCCATCGAGCGCAGGGCCGACGTTGCCGCCGCTGCCGCCCAGCGAATGGCAGACGATGCACAGCTGCGAGAAGATCGCGGGCCGATGCGCGGCTTCGATCGACGCGCGCGCAGCGGGGACACCGAGAGAAGGCTTGGCAGGGAAGCCGTTGAGGTCGACCTTGCCGCACCACTCGAAGAACGCCACGAGGTCGGCGATCTGCTCGTCCTTGAAGTGGTAGTTCGTCATCTTGCGCTGGCCGGGAAACATCGCCTCCGGGTCCTTGAGCTGCGCGCTGATGAAGCCGGCGCCGCGGCGCTCGAACACCCGGGTCAGCTCGGGCGCGTAGTAGGCGCCTTCACCGAACAGGGTGTGGCAGCCCATGCAGTTGCTGTCCTCCCAGAGGTGCTTGCCGCGCTTGACCGAGTCGGTCAGCGCAGCCGCGTTGGTCCGGGTCGGCAGCTGATGGAACGTGTCCACCGTCAGCCCCAGGAAGATGGTCGAGCAGAGCGCCGTCCCTCCCAGGAAGAAGGCCTTGGCGGCCGATTTGGAAAGCATCGAGAGCTCCGAGGAGGGCGCTCGAAGAGTCGGGCGCGGTGAGCCGTCCCTTCAGCCGCCGTGCCAGCTCGCCGCGCCCCGGAGGACGAGAAGGCGAAACGACTGATCTGTTCCACTGTGTTTCATTTCGGAATGCTCAAAAATATAAGCAACTTGTCATATCAGTTCTCCTTTTGCGCTTCGCGTGAGGTCCACCTGTAGAGTTCGCCTCCGTGGCGACCCACCGTGAGCCCGCGAAGTGAGAACGTTCCTGCTGGGCGTCCTCCTGACGACGTGCGCACCCGAGGCGGTCAACCCGGAGATCCACGCGTCGATTCTCCCGTCGGTGGGCGAGGTGCTGCACCCCGGCCAGACCTACGTGCGCTTCGACGCAGAGAAGCACGAGCTCGTCTTCTTCGAGAAGCTCGAGGGCCGTGAGTTGGGCCGCGGCTCCGTCGCCGAGGGAACGCGAACCCCCGTCACGCTCGAGGGGCGCGCGTGCGAAATCGAGTCGCGCGGCACCCGCACCGAGACCGAGACGCTCGAGGCAAACACGGACCCCGCCCACGCCCCGCGCAACCCCGGCGTTCGCACCCGCACCACCACCGTCGCGAAGGTGACGCTGCGCTGCGCCGACGGGCCCGCGCCGGGAATCGTCGCGCCGCCGAGCGTCGAGGGGTGGAAGGCGGTGGGCTGGGTGCTCCCGCTGCTGCTCGCCGGCTTGTTGATCGGCGTTCGCTTCACGCGCGGTGGCGACACGGGCCAGCTGCTGGGGCTGGCGCTCGGCGCATTGACCACCCTCGCGTTCCTCGTCTTCTCGTGGCGCTCGGTCGATGGGCTGCTGGTGCTCACGCTCCCACTGCTGGGGCTCGCGGTCGGCGCTGCGGCCTTCCTCGCGGTGCTGCTGTGGACGGAGCAAAAGGACACGCGCTCGCGCGTCGCGGCAGCGCTCTTCGTGCTCGGCGGCGCCGCAGGGCCGGCGCTCATCGCGAAGGCCTACCCGCTCTGGGCCGCGGGCGCGCCGCTCGCAGCCGCGGGGGTCGTGGTGGCCGTCTTTGCAACGGCCGGTGCCGTCGCGGTCTCCGGCCCCTCGAAGTGACTGGAGAAGTCCATGGACAACGCGACGAAGCGGGGTGAACTTCCCCACCCATGACCGCCCAAAGACTGATCCTCGACCACGTCTACGACCACGAGGCGAAGCTCGCGCAGCACGTGTACCTGACGCAGCCTCTCGGGGCGGGCGCGACGCGCGACTACACCTGGGCGCAGGTGATGAACGAGGCGCGGCGCATGGCTGCGCACTTGAAGAGCATGGGGCTCCAGCCCGGCGACCGCGTGGGCATGCTCACGAAGAACTGCGCGCACTTCTTCATCGCCGAGCTCGCCATCTGGATGGGGGGGTTCACCACCGTCGCCATCTTCCCGACCGAGGGCGAGACCACCATTCGGTTCGTGATGGAGCACAGCGAATCGAAGGTGCTGCTCGTCGGCAAGCTCGACGCCTGGGCCACGCAGCAGAAGGGC
>JAYVRT010000861.1:0-3761 GCA_043776025.1 Archangiaceae bacterium
GCAGAGCAACGGTGACATCAACCGCGTTCAGCCGAACGTGGTGAAGAAGGCCGATCTGCTCGACGGCGTCTGGTTCTTCCGCAACACCGTCACCTGGACCCCGGCGACCACCGGCTTCACCTACCCGGGCCAGACCGGCAACGTCGAGAAGCTGGTGTTCGAGATCCAGCAGAACAACCTCGTCGGCTACCGCGCCTACCCGTACATCCTCGGCGCTGAGATCGACATCGACAAGAACTCGAAGGTCACCGGCACGACCATCAAGTACTGCGACGCCAAGGGCGTCTGCGCGGGCGGCCAGAAGTACTACGGCGCTCCGGTCGTCGCCTTCCCCATCTCCGGTCACTTCGACATCCAGCGCGGGTACGATCCGGCGACGGGCGAGCTCAACAATGTCGTCGCTGAGAACAGCTCTGATCGCCCGTGGAATCAGCGGGAGTACATCCGGGTCGACTGGTCGGCCAACATCCTCAACGTCAAGTCTGGCCTCAACTGGGGCTCGATCCAGAACGCCTCGGGCGGCTCGAGCTCGCACTCGTGGATTCAGCCCAACGAGTCGGGCGAGGACCCGACCGACTGGCCGAACCGTGAGTACGACGCCAAGGGCAACCTGAAGTACATGGACTACACCGGCCGCTACGTCGCCAACCCCGACCTGTATTACTTCGAGGGCTACGGCTACTACCCGATGTGCTTCCTGCGTGGCGGCGAGCAGTACGACTGCTCCTCGAGCGAGATCCGTCAGCGCATCTCGATGTCCAAGGTCGACCCGGTGCGCAGCCGTGACTACGAGTCGCTGCAGTACGGCAACGAGATGATGACCAAGTTCGGTTACTTCCGAACCGAGCGCCTCAACTACGACCGCAAGTTTGGCCTCAACGACTCGGCGGTGATCCGGATCGCGAACCGCCACCGCATCTGGCAGAGCGCGTTCGAGAAGGACAGCAGCGGCAACCCTGACTCCACCAAGCCGATCGCGATGGCGAGCCGTGAGCTCAAGCCGATCGTCTACTACATGACCCGCGCCGATCTGATGGGCGGCACCGAGAACTACGACCAGTACATGGTCCCTGCCAAGCGCCTCGAGGCCAACTGGGACCGCGCCTTCCGCCGCGCGGTCGTCGCCGCCCGGGGCCAGGACAAGAATGAGCAGGTCCTCTTCGTCTGCGACAACCCGGTGAAGAAGTACGACGACGCGGCCCGCCAGGCGGCCTGCGGCGCGGAGAAGTTCTCGCCCAAGTTCGGCGACGTCCGCTACAGCTTCATCAACACCGTCGCGGAGCCGGTCGCCAACGGCCTGCTCGGCTACGGCCCGTCGTCGATCGACCCGGAGACCGGCGAGATCCTCTCCGCCACCGCCAACACCTACCTCTGGGGCATCGACCTCTACGGCCGCCAGGTCCTCGACTACATCGACCTGATCGTCGGCGACAAGACGATCACCGAGTACATCACCGGCGCCGACATGAAGGACTTCATCAAGAACAACCCTTCCTACTCGGCGACCCGGGTGGCGAAGAACATGGCCGGCTGCACCAACTGCCTCACGGTGAAGAGCGAGCTGAACAACGTTCAGCAGACCAACGCCCAGACGCTCGGCGCCTTCCAGCACCCGACCAACCGCAGCACCGAGATGCTCCAGGGCCTCAAGGCCACCGGCGGTCTGCCTCCGTACAGCCAGGACTCGGCCCGCGTCGCGGCCGACGTGCTCGCGCAGAATCCCCAGCTCGAGTCCGCGGTGCTCGACAACCCGGACCTCGGCGAGGACATCGTCGGGCTGCTGCCGGATGAGCTCCAGGCCCGCGCCTCGACCGACTCCGACTTCCGCCGCAAGGCGGCCCGTGGCGTGCTCACCAACATCAAGGCGAGCCGCGACTACCAGCAGAAGCGCATCGAGTGGGCGAGCAACAACAACATCACCCTCGCCGAGTTCTACGACCGCACGATGTTCGGCCTCGCGAACAAGGAAGCACAGAAGCGCATCACCCGCATGGACGAGCTGATCGCCACGCCCCCGGCCGGCTTCTCCGACCAGGTCGCCAAGCAGCTCGCCAGCCCGCCGGCCAACTTCGACGCGCAGATCACCGCCCTGATGGTCGCCGCAGCCAATGGAGCGACCGACCCGAACTTCCACTGGACCCGCGGCTGCAAGTCGTACGCGGACTGCACCCCGGTCGCCGCGACGAACATCGTCGCCCGCACCCTCGCCAACGCCGAGGTCTCCCAGCGCATCCGCCAGGCGGTCTGGCAGTCGACCAGCGAGCACGAAATCGGCCACACCTTCGGCCTGCGCCACAACTTCCAGGGCAGCTTCGACGCGATCAACTACTTCGACTCGTACTGGGATCTGCGCAAGCCGACCCTCACCGTCGACCAGGACAACGGCGGCGTGATTTCCCACAAGGTGCCGCGCACCCCCGCCGATCTGAAGACCGCGGCCGACGGCACCCTGGTGCAGCTCGCCCAGGGCATGCACGACTACGAGTACAGCTCGATCATGGACTACTCCGGGAAGATCAACGGCGACTGGGATGGCCCGGGCAAGTACGACGAGGCGGCGATCCTCTTCGCCTACTCTGGCGACACCGAGCCGGGCTACGTCGAGGTCTTCAACTCGGCCCGTAAGAACAAGATGGACTTCCCCGGCTCGGACGGCACCCTGATGACCGTCACCGGCGCGGGCCTCGACCTGCCGCTGGTCAACGCCCAGCACACCAACGTCGGGATCAAGAACTACACCGAGCGCTACCACTACTCGGTCGCCCCGCTGCACTTCGGTGAGGGCGCGAACATCGACGAGGTGATCGCCGACGGCATCAAGAAGTTCAAGAGCCCCAACCGCGGCCTGAAGAAGTTCAGCGAAGTGAAGGCGGCGCGCGACCTGCTCGCGGCGGCGATCGACGCCAACCCTGCCCTGGTCAACGACCCGGACGCGGCGGCGACGACGATCGGCAACACCCCGCTCGAGGTCCCCTACATGTTCTGCACCGACGACCACGTCGGCGGGGTGCTCTCCTGCAACCGCTTCGATCGCGGCCCGGACTACTACGAGATGGCCCGCACCCACCTCGAGGACTACTACAACTACTACTTCAGCTCGCACTTCAAGCGGGACCGGTACCGCTTCACCAGCCGCGGGGCCTTCAACAGCGCCTACAGCACGTTCTCCGACACCGCCGACATCTACAAGAAGTGGGTGTTCGAGTTCTACGGCAAGGCGGCCGCGGGCCAGGAGCTCATCAACAACGCGCCCCTCGACCCGATGATGCAGGACTACTGGACGATGGCGGTGCTCGACGGCATCAACGAGCACCTCAACGTGATGTCGGTTCCGCCGGCGGGCATGTTCATGTTCCGCAACCTCACCCAGGGTCCGCAGTGGGACATCGTCAGCGAGGGTGATGACTACGACGCGCTCAACCCGACGGGCCGCGCCAAGGTCGAGGATTATTACCGCACCCGCTACAATGCCTCTTACTTCGCCGACCTCCCCCGCGGGCTTGGCCGCCGGATGTACAGCCGGTACGACTACAAGAGCGGCTTCGGCTTCTTCAACCGGATGCAGGAAGCGGGTCACTACAATGACCAGATGGGCGCGATGTTCGCCGCGGTCATCCCCGACGCGCAGTTCCAGTCGGTCGATCAGTACGCCGACTTCCGCCGATACAACATCCCCTACTACCTGGTCTTCAAGCCCGAGCTGACCTCGACCTTCAGCGCGCTCTGGGGCAACAACGAGCAGCTGGTGCGGCCGATCATGT
>JAYVRT010000862.1:0-3761 GCA_043776025.1 Archangiaceae bacterium
GCCCGGCCAGGTGGAGGCTCGCACCCAGAGCGAGCATCGGGCCGGCGCCGAGCAGCACCGCCTGCCGGTTGTCCACGAAGCCGCTCGCTGCGGTGGCGATTCGCCAGCCCCGAACGCCCACTGCCGCCTCGAGCCAGATCCGGCCGAGGCGGTAGCGCGCGCCGCCATACACCCCGAGCCAGTGGTGCTCCGCGGAGATCTTCCCTGCGTCGACCGCCGTGGTGTGGGCCGTCTCGAGGCCTGCTTCGAGCCCGACCGAGAAGTTTGCGCCGCCAACCTCGATGAGGGCGGCTCCCGCGGCGACAGCCCTCGGAGTCTGTCCCCCGGCGACGCCTCCGAGCACCGCAATCCGCAGAGTCCAGCCGCTGCTTCCCGCGTCGGGCGCAGCCAGATTGCTGTTCAGGGCGGTCGGCCCGTTCGCCGCGATCGGCGAGGGACCGACGCCGGCGTCGAGAAGAGCCGCCTCGGGAACAGTCACCGCGGCGTCGGGCGCAGGCAGCGGGTTCGCGACGATCGGCGCGGGGGCGACACCCGCGTCGAGGACCACCGGCCCAGCCACCGTGTCGCGCACCCGGCTCGACGGTGGCGGTTCGCCGACGCCTGCCGGGACGGCAGGACGTTCGATCTGGGCCACCGCCGGGCGCTGCGGCAAGGTGATCGCCGGCGTCGCCCGCGTCGGTTGGGCAGGCTCGGTGGGCCGGGCAGCCTCGCCCTGGGTGTTCGCCGGCAAGAGCGGAGCTGGCCTCGGGGGCGGTGCGGCGGCCGGGGCGGGCACCGCGCGTGGCTGCGATTCGATCCAGGTGGTGATCAGCGTCGCGGCGATCCGCTCAACGCCCTCGCATGAGGCCGCAGGGATCCGGCGCTCCAGCACCTGCTGCGTCGCATAGATGACCCGAAGCTCAAGCTTGCCATCGCTGGCGTGAACGTCGACCCGCGGCCAGGCGCCGGCTCGCAGCGTGATCCCCGCGGCCTCGAGCAGCTTCGTCAACCCGGACTCGCTGACGCAAGGGACTCCCGGCGCGATCCGCAGCGACGCCTCTCCCGCTGAGAGGGCGAGCGTCAGCTGAAGCAGCGCCCCGAACCCCGTCACCAGACGCCGGAATAATAGATGCCGTACGAGTTGCGGAAGCTGCTGGGGTTCATGCCGGCGCTCGCGAAGTCGACGATCGGCGTCGACCAGGGCCAACCCGGGGTGCCGGTAATCCAACGCGACGTGCCGTGTCTCAAGTCGAGCTCGAGAGTGCCGTAGGTCGGCGCGTCCGGGTCGAGATCGCCGCAGACCTGCCCGACATACACCTTGCCATTGACGCCGGGCGCGAGGGATTGCAGCCACGGAAACTGGGGAAACTGCGCCATCGCATAGCGGAGGCGAACCTGTTGACCGTCGTACTGCATCACCCCCGAGGGCGTGAGGAACACCAGCTGCCCATCGACGATGGTCAGTGCGCTGACCGGATCCATCGAATACCGCACCGGAACGAGCCCGGGCGCCAGATAGTAGAGGCCACCCGGGATCGCGAAGTAGATGTCGTCCCCGATCATCACCATCGCGGTGATGCCGGTGGTGATCGCAAGCTGGACCGCTGCCCCACCCGCCCGCGGGACGCGCCAGATCCCACTCTGCAGCGGCAGGACATAGCCAACCGAATCGATCGCGATCTTCCCGCCGGCCGGCCGCGCGAGGCCCGACGCAAGCACCGTCACGGTCGCGGCCGCGGGGTTCCAGCGCCGCAACGTCGTCTGGTACGGCATGCCGGCGCTCGGCTGGTAGGAGAAGAGGTAGACGAGCGAGGCCCCATCCCAGAACGGAAGGCTGACCTGGTGATCGGTGCCGGCAAGCCATTGGTCGACGTCGATCGGTGCCCCGCCCTGGGCTGGAATCGCGGCCAGCTCGCGCGTGATTCCCGCGACGGTGCTGCGGGTGGCGGCGAAGACGAAGTAGCCGTCATCGACGGCGACGGGGTACCACAGCTCAAGCCCCCCGGTTGCCGACTGCGACTGGAAAATCAGCGCGGGCGCCTGCGCCTGGCGGAACAGCCCGACGCAGGAGGTCAGACCGCAGCCCGCCGGGAGGGGGCTGAAGAAGTTGTAGGCGCCGCAGCCCGCCGCGACGCTCAAAGGCCCGGGTGGCGTGATCACGTTGGTCGACCCGCCGCCGAAGCCGCCTGCACCTCCCAAGCCGCCCGCACCACCACCGCTGCCTGCGACGCCACCACCACCGCTGCCTGCGACGCCACCGCCACCGCCACCTGCAACGCCACCACCGGCTCCGCCGCCGGCCGCGCCGCCGCTGCCTCCACCGCCCTGGCCTCCGCCAGCGGTTCCTCCTCCGGCCCCGCCGTCGTCATTCGCCAGCAGTGTTTCGTGCGCCGGAATGAAGCAGCCAGCACAGAGGAGCGCGATCGCGGCGCCGCAGATCAACGAGCGGTACGAGTTCATGCGCCCACAAGTGCCTGAGCCCGGTGAAAGCTTCATCCGAATCTTCGACCGGACTTCAGGTGCCTCAAATCGGCGGGCCGGCGGCGGCGAGCTCGATGAAGCCGCGGATCCACACCAGGTTCACCGCGTGGCACTGCCCCATCGAGCTGCAGGTGGTCGTCTCCAGCGTCGCGCACCAGGGGACGCCGCGCCGGAAGAAGTAGTCGGTGACGCTGCCGTCGTGGAACCAGACCAGGCCATGAGAGTCCGTGCGGTGGTGCTTGTCGACCGGCATCCGCTTGGCGAGCTTCAGGTGCTTCGAAGCGGCGAGGCTCAGCGGGGTGAAGTGGGGCCGGTCGCCGAAGACGTAGGCGTAGGTCGCGCGCAGCCGGGAGTAGTTGTCCTGGTGAATGTCGAGGGCGGCGGCGGGCGTAGGCAGCTGCTCGAGCTGCTTCAGCAGCGCCCGCGTCTCCTGCGGCGACTCGCCGTACAGCCGCCAGCTGCAGAACTTCTGGTCGGGCCGAAGCTCGCCCTTCCACTTCTTGCCCCCGACGTCGTACCGGAGGAAGTCGTTGTTGGGGTGCTCTCCGGTGGCGTTGTAGCGGTGGCCGCCCTCGAAGCCCGAGGGGTTGATACAGGGGAAGACCGTGAGCCCGACGCCCCGGGCGCGGGCCCGCGCCGCGATGACTCCGAAGTAGCGCGCGAGGGTCAGCGGGCCGGCGGGCTCTTCGCCGTGAAAGCCGGCGGTGATCAGCAGGCGCGACTTGCCGGGCACGTCGAGCCGCAGCAGGGGGTAGCGGCGGCCGCGCTCGCGCACCGAGCCATACTCGGAGACCTTCGCCACGGAAGACCACGCACGGATGCGGGCCCGATAGGAGTCGTAGTCCAACGGAGCCAAAGCGTACGCGACAACCCTGCAATCAAGCCGCAATCTCAATTGGGTCGCGTACGCTCGGGCGCCGCGGTGCACGGCAAACAGGCTCGTTGTCTGCAGCTGCACTTGTTGCAGCGGCGTGCTGTTTCATCGCCTGCTCCGGAAGCGGCTCGGGCGGCGGTACGGCACCACGGCCGTTGCCTTTCCCAGCAATGTCCTGCACCAGACCGCTGGAAACACTCACCCGACCAGACCTACCGCCGCCCGAGCGCCAGCCGCTCCGCCGGCGAAGCCGTCAGCCGCCCGGTTGACCTCGCAGCACCGGCCCGCGTTCATCGCGAACGCACGGCGCGCGGTGCTGCCGCGGGCCACGGCCACGCCAGGCAGCCTGAGGCGCCACCCAGCGAGCTGCCGGCCCAAGGGCGGGCGCGCCAATTGCCGCACCCAGGGCATGTTTCCCCGGAGCCTC
>JAYVRT010000863.1:0-3755 GCA_043776025.1 Archangiaceae bacterium
TGTCGGTTGCGGGCCACTCGGCCCGCGCTCTCCGCGCTTCGCGATATCTGGGCAGCGTTCGTCGCGATCCGGGGTCAACCCAAGCGATCTGTGGGGTTAAGCACCAGGCCTCAACGTACGTCGACCGGCGTGTAGTGATCGATCTTCGTCCCGTCGCCCAGCTGGCCGTAGAAGTTGCGACCCCAGCACTTGACCCCGCCGGAGAGCATCACCGCGCAGGTGTGTTTCTCGCCGGTGGCGATCGAGCGCACGCCGCTGGGCAGGCCGAAGACGGGGGTGGGCGCGTGCTTCTCGATCACCGTGGTGTCACCCAGCTGCCCCTTGTCGTTGAGGCCCCAGCAGTAGGCTCCCCCGTCGAGCACCACGCACAGATGGTCCGCCGTCGAACCACTCGCCAGTTGGGTCACGCCCTGGGAGAGCCCGAGGGCGTTGACCGAGCCGAAGTTGGGGCCGTTGACGGTCCCGTTGCCGCATTGGCCGTTGACGTTGCCCCCGAAGCACTTCACGCCGCGCGCGGTGGTGATCGCGCAGGTGGCGAGTCCGGCGGGGTGAAGCTCGAGGATCCCCGCGTCGACAGCCTTCACCAGGACGGGGGTCACCCGCGGGTTGACGTTGGTGCCGTCGCCGCACTCTCCAGTGCTGTTGCCACCCCAGCAAAAGGAGCCGCCGTCGGTGACCGCGCAGGCGGTGTTGTAGCCTGACCAAACGCCGATGCCGCCTGAGGCCAGCCCTGAGACCGGCCCGGGGGAGCTCCGTTCGGAGGACGAGCCGTCGCCAAGCTGGCCGGCGGTGTTGACACCCCAGGACTTCACCGCACCGTCCACGATGGCGCAGCTGAAGAATGCGCCGAGGGCGACGCGGCTGACACCCGACCCAAGGACCTCGACCGGGCTCACCCGCTGAAAGGTGGTGCCGTCGCCAACCGAGCCATAGGCGTTGTTGCCCCAGCAGCGCAGCGAGCCGCTGGTGAGCCGGGCGCAGGTGTTGAAGTAACTCGCCGACAACTCAGCCACCCCCGCATCGCCACCGACGGCGATGTCCACCGACACCAGGTGCTCGGTGTTGAACGCACCGTCGCCGATGCCGGCGCCGCTGCCCCAGCACTTCACCCCGCCCAGCTCCGTGAGCAGGCAGGAGTGCTCCGAGCCGGCGGTCACTGCCACCGCCTTGCAGCAGACCTTGCCGCACTTGAACAGCGGCTGGGCGCAAACGAAGTCGCAGCCGCCCAGCACGCAGACCGCTTCCGAGTTGGGAGGTGCGCTGCACGCCTGGCAGCTCGGCCCGCATTGGGTGAGGCTCTCGTTGGGGGCGCAGCTGCCGCTGCAGTCGTGGAACCCAGCGTCACACCCGGGGCCGGAGTCGGCGGGTCCCGCGTCGAAGGGCCCCGCGTCGGCGCTGGCGTAGAGCCCGCTGCACCCGGCGAAGGCGAGCAGCGGTGTCAGCAGGGCCGCGCGGCGGAGCATCCACGCAAGATAGGCCGGCCGCCAGAGCCCCGGGACGCCGCGAATTTGTGAGTCGTCGGTAAGTAACACGGGCTCCCCGAGGCGGGGGCAGATGATAGTTTCTTCAGCTATGCCCATCAGCCTCCGACGCCAGGCTCAGCAGTTTGCCGCCGACCGCAAGATCACCCCGGACGAAGCCCAGCAGCTGGTCGCCAGGGCGAAGGCCGACGGCGTCGTCACCGAGTACGAGAAGACGCAGCTTCGGGCGATCCTCACCCAGCACAAGGATCTGTTTCAGCCGGGGGCGATCGACCTGGTGAAGGCGCTGATCGAGTCGCGGCCGCCGCCGCCTCCTCCCGCGGGCGGGCAGGTGACCAACCTCGACCCCTCGGGCGCGCACCGCCCGGTGTACCTCAACGCCAACGGCGTCTTCACCGTCAACGCCGACGGGAAGCCGCCGGCCAACGACGTCGAGCTGGGCGATGCGATCTACCGGGCCGCCGAGCTGGTGGACGACGCGCCGGACGCGAAGAGCCCGTTCAAGGCCGCGTCGCCCGAGCTGCGGGGGAAGATCTTCGAGAACCTCAAGAGCGTGTTCGGGAAGGTGCCGGCGGACGGCCACCCACCCGCGGGGCTCGACGCCAACCAGGCGCTGCAGCTGCGGTCCTCGGCGACCACGGCGCTGCTCGAGTTGATGGACGCCACGCCCGAGCCGGCGCTTCGGGACGCGATGGCGAAGACCTACGAGGCGCTGGTGAAGAACGAGACCAACCCCCGGCTGCAGGAGTCGATGGTCTTCCACCTGGGCAACTCCGAGTCGGCGAAGGCGCCGAGCGTGAAGGCGATCAGCGACCCGCTGATGAAGCTGATCGCCCCGACCCAACCGCCCTACGAGAAGTGGTTCGCGGGCAACAACAAGACGGTGAGCCTCTCGTGGACGGTGGGCCAGGGCGAGTTCTGGAAGGGGTTCACCAACAACCTCAAGGAGGCGGGGTTCAAGCCGGTGGGCGCCGAGAACGAGTACGGGGTGACGAAGTACGAGCGGACGATCAACAAGCCCGGCGTCGGCGACACGACGTTCGAGATCAGCGTCCACCAGGGCGGCCCCGACATCCTCGCCCCGATGAACGACCCGAAGGTGCAGATCGTCGGCTACGACGGGCACAGCAACTGGGGCCGGAACATGACCGCCTCGGTGAAGAACGGGCCGGCGACGACCGACGGCGCCGACGGCAAGCTGCTCTTCTACAACCTCTGCGTCGGCAAGGGCGTGCTCGACTCGGTCAAAGAGAAGTACGGCAACGCGCAGGTGGTCACCACCTACGCGGCGTCGAACTTCCAGGTCGACGCCAATGGGCAGATGACCCGGGGAGAAGGGGTGCAGGCGCTGCTGGCGCTGGTCGACGGCGTCGCCGGCCGGCAAGACTGGACTCACATCCATAAGGGGATGAACGACGCGGCGGACATCGGCTGGGGCCGCACCTGGGACAACTACGTGACGCCGATCTCCACCCAGGCCCGCGAGAAGGTGCTCGACGCCGACAACGACGGCCAGGCCGACTACCTGGACAAGCACTTCAACTTCAACACCTTCAAGGTGGCGGAGGACACGGCGCGCGAGTTCAAGCCGGTGAAGCAGGATCGCCCGGCCGCGATCCTCGACGGCACCAAGGTGCTGGTGAGCGCGAACATGGTGAACACGCTCTCGGAGTTCAGCGGGATCCTCGATCGGGTGAATCCGGACTCGAAGGTGATCTCCGGCGGCTGGTTCGAGCCGAAGATGGGAGAGAAGGACCTGGTGCGCTTCACCGAGCAGAAGGGCCGCACCGGGAAGCCGGAGTACGTGATGCAGGTCAACGCCCGGTACTCGCACATGTCGGAAGAGGCGCTGCGCGGGATCACCGTCTACGAGTTCACCCGCTTCCTCTCGGACACCAACCAACTGCGGATGAACCCGGTCGACGCCAAGCTCGCGTCGGTCGTCGCCTTCGCCCAGTCGCTGCAGGTGGACGACGGGTACCGCGACTCCCAGGTCTGGAGCGCGCTGCAGAGCCGCTACAACCTGCCCGCGGATCTCGACATGGCCAAGGTGGTCTCGGCGCTGGGGCAGCACCAGGGGCATGCGTACGCTGGAGACCAGGCGGTGATCGACGCCCTGAAGAAGACGCTGTCACCGGCGACGCTCGAGGCGCTGAAGAAGCCCGAGGTCGGAGTGCCGGTGACGATCGTCTGAAACCCGAATGAACAGCTCGCCCCGGGAGAAGACCCCCGGGGCTGGGGTGGTTGGCTACGGCACCGAGCCGGGCGTCTTCG
>JAYVRT010000864.1:0-3754 GCA_043776025.1 Archangiaceae bacterium
CGCCGCCCGCTCCCGCGCCGCCCGCTCCTGCGCTGCCCGCTCCTGCGCCGGTGGCCGCCGCGGCCCCCCGCCCATCGCTCGCGATTCCGGCTCCCGCGCCGACGCAGTGGCCGGCCGCTGCCGTCGGGGTGAAGGCCGCCGCCGCCGCGCCACCTGCTGCTGCGCCGCGGCCCCCCGCACCTCCTGGGCCGCCGGTGAAGTTCGCTGCCACATTTGCCCCTCTGACTCCTGGGCGCGATCGGTCGCTGTTCGGCTCTCCGGGCGAGGGGCTGCAGGGCGACGCCGCGACGGTGATCAAGGGCGAGCACCGGGTAATCCTCCACACCGTCGAGGGCCAGGTGAAGCGCGGAGCGTTGCGCGACGCCAACCTTGGCGACGACGTGATCGCTCTCGAAGCGCAGCCGGGCGCACAGGAGAAGATTCCCCGGGCGAGGGTCAAGGCGATCTTCTTCATGCTCCCTGCGGGGCAGAAGGCGCCCGTGCCAAGCGGCGACAAGCTCCGCGTCACCTTCAGAGACGGGCGGCAGCTGGCCGGGTTCTCCGTCGATCACCGCGGCGAGGGCATCGGCTTCTTCGTCGTCCCCGCCGACAACCGCACCAACACCGAGCGGATCTTCATCTACCGCTCGAGCGTCGAGAAGATCAGCGTCGACTGATTCAGGCGGCGAGGTCGGCGACGCCCTTGATGTAGCCCTGGAGCACGTTGAAATCGGTGCTGCCGATCTCTTCGCTGGTGAAGCACACGCCCAGACCCTTCAAGATTCCCCGCGGATCGCGATCGACGCGCGCCACGTTGCCAACGAGGGTGCAGAACTTCGGACCTTCGCGGTGCGGCAACGCGAGCGCGACCCGGACGGCGGTGCCTTCACGCGCGGGCTCGCGCGTCTTCAGGTACAGCCCGCCTTCAGAGAGATCCGCGACCGCGTCGCGGATGAAGCGATTGCCGATTCGACAATGGGCGGTGAGGACCACTGGCACTCGGGCAAAGACACGCTTCTCGTGATCCTGCATGCAACCTCCGGCCACTCGGGAGACGACGATCTGCGGTGAGGGCGTGAAAGGTGCGGCATCTGACCACCCGTTGTCAACTGGGGGTCCCCAAGTGAAATCCGCCGGTTACTGTCTTGGTGCGTCATGATTAGCCCGCCTCACCCACGCGGTGGGGCAGGAAATTTACACCCTTCAACTTCAGGGCACTTCGTCGGCCCCGATGTCGGGGTTGCCGCCGGCGGGGTTGGGCCGCACGTCGCCGTCGAAGTCGAGCGCCGGCGCGCCGGTGGCGTTGCCAGCGCCGCGCGCGGGCGAGCCGGGGGTGGTGATGTGGTAGTTCGCGATCGCCGGGTTCACGTACAGCGGCGCTCCCGCGATGTTGCCTTGCACGCTCATGTCGGTGAGCGCGTTGACGCCGACCGCGGTGACCACCGGAGTGGTCGACTCGTTGATGTAGAGCACCGAGCCGAGCGTCGCGTGGAGCAGGTTGTTCCAGAAGATCTGCGGATCAGACTTGGCGTCGGCCTCGCGGACGACCACCTCGTTCGACCCGAGCCCCGCGACGGGCCCTGCGGTGATGATGTTGTTGCGCCAGGTGCCCTTGCCAGTGACGGTCGCCGGCACCGCCGCCGCAGACGACAGCTGAATGCCGATGCTGGTCGCTCCGCTCGGAGATGAGCCGCTGCCCGAGGCGACGATGGTGTTGAAGTGCACCGTCGGAGCGACCACCGAGCTGTCGCCCGTGCGCACCTCGTTGGTCTGCGAGACACCGACAGAGACCAGACACGGCCCGCCGGAGATCATGTTGTTGACCACCGTCGAGCCCGAGCCGTCGAGGTTGAGGGCGATCATGTTGCTGGTGTTGCAGCCGCTGATGCCATTGGGGGCGAAGCCGATCCGGTTGCGGCTGAGGAACGGAGAGCTGTCGGCGATCGACACCTGGACCATCGTCTGCCCTGCCGGTGCGCTGATGGTGTTCTGCAGCACCTCGGCACACGAGCCAAGGCACCCGGCGGTCTTCGTCCGGCAGCTGCCGATGCAGGCGAGCCCAACCGCGCTGGTGGAGTTGGCGTAGCCGGCGACGATGGTGTTCTGGAAGGCGTTGCAGGCAGAGTCGGCGCCGTTGTTGTTCTTCAAGCCCTGGAAGCCGCAGACGAGGCCGATCTCCGTCTCGGGGATGTTGCTGCCCGAGGACGAGCCGCCCGTCAGGGTGTTGTTGCTGAAGTTGACGTTGCAGCCGTCGACCGCGGCAGCGCCGATCGAGATGCTCTTGCTGCCGGCGGTGGTGCCGCCCGTCGCGTTCGAGTTCTTCACCTGGGGCGGGCCGACGCCCGACAGCAACGGGCAGTTGTCGAAGCCGATGCCGACGCCGGTCACGGGGACCATCGCGGGCCCCCCCGGCGCCGGGGGACACCCGACCGCGGTGATGGTGTCGAGCACTGTGCCTCCGGCGTTACCCTGAGAGAAGAATCCGAGGCAGAGCACGCCGCGGCCGCCGAGGAAGGTGCCGTTCTTGAGGTCCGACTGGGGCGAGTCGGTCAGCTGCACCGCCGAGCTCAGACCCGCGCCCGCGCCACCGGCAGTGACGTTGACGAAGTCCATCTCGATCCGGGCGCCGGTGCTCGACAGGCCGGTGGCCGCGCCGCTGGCGTCCCCGGTGGCGATGGTGCTCGGCACTGCGAGGCTGATTCCGTCGAGGCGGGGGAAGGCCGGCGCCCCGAGGGCGCCAGTGACGAGCACTCCGAAGTTCTCCACCGGCAACGTCCCACCGGCGGTGTTGTGGTCGACGGTGAAGTCGTGGAGCAGCGGCGAGGCGCTGACGATCGAGATGCCCACCGCGCGGGTCGCGCCGCCGACGGCGCCGGCGTTCTTCACCGACATCCCGTCGATGCCCGAGGCCCGGGTCGCGCCCGCCGCGAACTTGAGGCCTGCGGATGAAGAGTTGTTGAGCAGCGTGCGCGCGTTGGCCACATTGCGGGTCCAGTTGTTCACCGTGCCGCCGCCGCTGGTGTTGACCACCCACTTGCCCTGGACGATCACCTTGTCGGGGATGGTGACGTCCTCGGTGTAGCTGCTGACCGTGCCGTCGACGACGCCGGCGACGAACACCGTCGCCTTGCCCAGCGCCACCGCGTTGGCGATGCCCTTGGCGATCGTCTTCACCGGCGACTGCTGGGTGCCCGAGTTGGTGACGTCGCTCGCGCCCGCGCAGCCAGTACAGACGTAGGTGTCGCTGGCGCACGGCGCCTCATCGGTGAGGCCGTTGCAGTTGTCGTCCTTGGCGTTGCCGCAGACCTCGGCCGGCGCTGGCACCACCTCGCCGACGCAGACCCCGAAGCCGCCGTCGGCGCAGGCCTGGACCCCGCCCTTGCAGATCGCGGCCACCCCGGCGTCGAGCGTGCCCGCCGGCCCGGAGTAGCAGTTGCGGCTGCCGATGCCGTCGTCGACCACCTTGTTGCAGTCGTCGTCGAGGCCATTGCACTGCTCGGTCGAGGGGCCGACCTGGTTGATGCAGGTGCCGATCACCCCGGCGAGGCAGGTGGCCGTGCCCGACTTGCAGGCGCCTCCGTCGTAGAGGAGCCCGGCGTCGAAGGTGAAGCAGCTCACCGTCGCGTTGTCGTGAATGGACGCGTTGCTGTCATCGCAGTCGGGCCCGAGGCAGACGCCGATGCCGTAGCCGTCGCCGTCGAGGTCGAAGCACGAGCCACCGTCGGCGTTGCCGCCGCCGACGCCGCCGCCCGCGCCACCGGCCGAGCCGCCGCCC